>JBATSI010000022.1:0-18695 GCA_049293215.1 Saccharimonas sp. (SeqCode)
TGTGGATAAGATGTGAACACGTTCATGCTTACATTTAATCACCCCCCCGGATGTCAAGGGAAATGGGAGAAGAATGTCACAACTCTATATCAGCAAGCCGTTCATCGTGATGAAACGCGACAAACGCACGAAGCTCATCAAGACTACGCGGTCGATTCCACGATACTAAATCAATACCACCAACTGTTGAGTCTGATACACCTTGCGCTGCAATGTCTTTCATATTTTTTCCTTTTTGTTTGTTTTATTATCTTATGTATTTATATTACCACAAACAGTATAAAAAGTCAATATATTCGTATGCCGAGTATACCCTCACGACATGTAGGCATTTCTACCCCTGTTAGACCTCTGTAGTTAGTCGCCTAGAATCTTAGTTGATTTTCGTTTTTTAGTCTTTGGTTCTGATTTAATTTTCTTTAATTTTTTTGCAGGTTTTGGCTCTGACTTTTCAACCTTTGGCTTTTCTTCCTCTGGTTCAACTTTTGTCGCGTATGCAGCGCGTGAGTGTTCTATAACGGCATTTGCTATCTCATCACTCCCAGCACTCTCAAGTAGCAGTGTCTGGCCTGACAGCGGTTCTTGTGCATGGACGGCCGACAGCTTGGCGTAGAAGTTAAAGGCTGGCAAGTTGCTTATCTCGCCCTGTTCGATGAAAGGACTGAACAGCGGCAGTAGCATACGCTCATCTTGTGAGTTGCCTGTCCTGAAACAGACCACCGTGCCGACGTTCGCTAGAATCACGTTGACCATAAGTAGCCACCCTAGCAAGCTAGGACGTGACTTCGCCTTTTCTTTCAGAAAAACCGAAGTGCGGTTGAGGTCGTGTTCGTTTGCGACGATCATAGGCTTTTTGCGAGCGATGTATATCTTCTTTATGTGTATCAAACCATTCGGAGAAAACGGTAGACAATGTTAGTGGCCCTAATCCTACAGATGTAAGTCTGTACTCTACCCGAGGTGGTATGGTGGGATACATGATACGGCACACAAGGCCGCAACGCTCCATTTCGCGCAGTGTTTCGGTAAGAACTTTCTGCGTGGCATCTGGTAGTGCCTTGCCGATCTCTGAATATCTTTTTATGTCCCCGTCCAGTGCTTGCGCAATAGGTAGCGTCCATTTGCGGGATAAAAGACCGGCTGTGTGGTTGAGTAACCGTAGTGTTTGGCGCGTCGTAGGCACAACTGAACACCCCCTGGCGGAATCGTTCAAACGCTAGGCGGGTCCGAACTATGTCGTTGAAGACCGATTACCTGCCTATTAAAAAGCACTCAGAAAGTACGATACCCTCTGAATGCCTGATTCAACAAGACCCTTCAGGTAAAAAATACCACAACCAATCTTATTTGTCAAAAACATACAATACCGACTTCAGGACATACCGTTGTCTTTATTGAGCTACTGCGTCGCTTGATGTACAATAGAAGAATTACAAGATAAATAAAAGAGAAACTCAAAAATATGCTTACAGAAGGACAGGTGTTTGCGTCTTCGGCGTCAGATCGAGACAAGGTATCAAGAGCAATTATCTCCATTGATCACTTATCAAAGCACTATAGAGTCGGTAAACAAAATATACAAGCGGTAAACGATGCTTCATTGGAGATTCAAGTGGGTGAGTTTGTGGCAATTGTGGGTGCGAGTGGTAGTGGTAAGAGCACTCTACTGCAAATGCTTGGTGGCCTCGACAAACCAACATCCGGTACGATTACCATTGACAGCAAGCGGGTTGATAAAATGAGCGACCGCAAGCTGTCACTATTTCGCAATCAAATGATTGGGTTTGTATTTCAGTCATTTTATCTCCAGCCTTTTCTCAATCTCCAACGTAATATTGAGATAGCTGCCATGCCAAACCGCATGAAGCGAGCTGAGCGAAAAGAACGAGCCAAACGTCTCGCGGCAGCAGTAGGCCTTTCCGAGCGCTTAACGCACAAGCCAAAAGAATTATCGGGTGGACAGATTCAACGCGCAGCAATTGCCCGTGCACTACTGAACCAGCCAAAGATAATCCTTGCCGACGAGCCGACAGGTAACCTTGATTCTGAAAATAGCCGCGAAATTATCGCGCTCTTTCGTCATCTACAGCAAAAGTTCGGCACAACTGTCGTTATCGCCACACATGACCACGATATCGCTACGCAGGCCGATCGTGTTATTACAGTGAAAGACGGAGGTATTGATGATTAAGCTTGCTGATACAGCGCTACTTGCATTCACGAAACTTCGTGCTCGAAAAATACGTACAGTCATTACTGTCTTGCTTGCAAGTCTGCTATTTGGTGTACTCGTAGCCGTTTCTCTCGTGATGACCGGTGCGTTTCGCAGTGTCGAGAGTTTTCGTGAAGATGGTCTAACAAGCCGCTACATCGTGAGTGTTCACCCAAACTCAGGGAGCGATACACTGCCGCAACTCCGTCGCAATCCACAGCTTATCTCTGAAGCCAAGAAGCGCTACGAAAAGCTGGTAGAGGAAAAGAAGGCTGAAGCTGAAAAGCTGGAGTTGCCGTATACGCAAGCCTCAGATCAACCACCGTATACCTTGTCTTCTGATGGAAAAAGCGAGATGCTCGTATTAAATGACAAGAATGGTATCGTATTTGACCTGTTACAGGAATACTTCAAAGATAAGCCAGTAATTGATGACGCGAAGCTCAAAGAGACAGCACAGCAGTATCATGCAATAAAACTTTTCAGCTCCACTTATCGTCAGGTGCTTCGCAGCTCAACGCTTGATGTTTTGCCCGGTGGCAAAGAAAAGTTCTACGACCAGACAGATGACGCGGAAAGAAACGCGAATTATGTTGCCCCCATTATTAACAAGGAGGCAATGACGCTTACCCCATCAGAAATCACGACTCCATTTATGTTGCCAAATAATGCAAGCTGGAAGCCTGATGGTACAAGTATCCCAATTATTTTGCCGCAGAATAGCGTCGAGCGTCTACTTGGTAATGATACGACCATCGACAAGATGAGTGCAGCAGATAAGCTTGCACACCTCAAGAAGCTTCGCGAAGATGCGGCAGACCTAACTGTGCAAGCTTGTTACAGAAATAGTACCTCAACTTCGCTCATCCAGCAAACCATCCAGCAGCAAAAAGAGATGAAAGCTGGCGAAAATAACAAAGACTACCAAAAACCAAAAGTTATCTACGAACTACCCGACCCAACGAAGTGTGAAAACCCTCACGTCATCAGCGATACGCGCACGGATGAAGAGAAAAGGCAGGACGACAACCAAGAGTTATTTGACAAGAAGTTTAACGACAAGACCGAGCCAGAGAGCTACTTTGTCACGTTCAAGGTCGTTGGCATTTCGCCTGCCGAGCCGGAAAACGTCAACCCAGCTGACATGGAACAGCAAGCAAGTAACATCAATGATATTGTTGACGACCTGCTCAAGACAAGTGGTGTCGGTCAAGTCATACCACAATCGTTGTATGATGAACTGGATGATACTGCGAAAGAAAAATATGCAAACCTCTTCACCTTTACGCCAACCTACTTTATTGGCAACGAAGACGATACGCAGCGGTATGTTGAGTTTGCGAACGTGAAAGATGCCCAGAGATTCATCGACGAACAAGGCTGTACTGTCACGGTTGAGGGTGTGTGCAAGCCGATCGAACGTGACTACCAGCTGTCTCTTGCGTTCACCAACAGCGCCGCCTTGGACGATATCCAAGGAAAAGCGCAGGAGTGGTTCGGGTACGCGATGCTAGCGGTGGTTATCCTTGCTGCGGTGATTATGTGGATTACCATCGGTCGGGCGATTGCCGACGGCCGCCATGAGACCGCTGTCTTTCGCGCTATCGGCTTCAAGCGCGGCGACATAGCGGCCGTCTATGTTCTCTACACGATTATACTGTCTGTTCTTGTTGCGGTGGTCGCGGCAGGTATCGGCTGGCTTGGTGCATCCATTGCCAATCAACAACTTGCGCCGTCGCTAACCGCGCAGGCTCAATACGGATTTGGTGGGCTTGATATGGCGAAAGAAGTGAACCTTATCGGGTTTGACCAACAGCGGCTATTGTTTATCTTGGTAGCCTGTTTCGCAACTGGTCTGTTCAGTATGATCATCCCACTCGTAGGCAATGTACGACGTAGTCCGATTCGCGATATGCGTGAAGAGTAGGCTTTACTATATAACCCTTTGTTGATGGGAGGAAGTTTGCTACAATACATAATACCTTGGTGTAAATCACATCAAGGCGTTTCATCGAAAGGTTGATGATGATGTCAACAATCAAGAGACGGATCGGATCCGGACTCGCAATTGCCGCACTCGCCGCCGCAGGACTTGCTGCGACGGCTGCACCAGCAAGTGCAGCAAGCGGTACGGTCACCTGCGCCACGAGCAATGTCGTGGGTGTGTGGGTGGACGTCGACGGGGGTACGGACGGCTGGGCTGCGCGCAGCTCGACCTCCGACCCGCGTATCAACAACTACTCCTACAACACGCAGGGCAAGCGCTGGCGCGTCAACGTCGGCTGTGGAGGTACGCCGAGCAGCTGGGGTCAGTCCATCAGTTCCAACTGGTCAAACCTCCAGGGTGCGGCGACCATCAGCTGCGCTGACACGGGCTACATCCGTACCTGTGTGATCGGCTGACGACACCACGAATAAGACCTGAGTATGTCTTTCAAAACTGTTCACTTTTCATATGATCAATAAATACCTGATATCTAAAATACTATTCACATTTTTTAGCATCACGACAGTGATAATCTTTGCTTTACTGTACACCGGTGCTTTTGTAGGTTTAGTTGGCTCTATCGAAGCAGCGATCATGATTTATGCAGTCAACACGACTCTATTGCTCGTGTCGTTACTCTGGTATATCTGGCAAAAAGCACACAAAGACCTCCCTAAGCGCCGAGATGAAGAAATACTTCAGGCATTTGCTGAGAGTGAAGTGAAAAATGACATAAAATCTACGGCTGGACGTAAGGATGGTTGATCTATGGCACAGAACTTCCTCGCTATAGCTAACAATAATCGTACCGACAAAATCGGTCTATACCTGGTTGCGAAATATGACTTTTTGCCTTGGTTGGCGAGCATAGGCATGGTACTGCTGTTGTTTATTGGAGTGTCTACGCTCGTTGGTAGTGCAAACCCCAATATGACCGACGATGATGCGATAGCGAACCTCTATACATGGGCACGACCTCTCTATTACGCACTTGTTGTGCTTGCTGTATTTGCAGCGCGTCGATCGCGCGATATATGGACATGGGCCATGGCGATTGCCCTGATAATATTTTTTGTTCCACAGTATTCAACTAACATAGCTACTGTCTTATTTCCCAACAGTATATTTCAGGCTATGATTGCGCTGATAGGGTTCTTGGCTATCGAAAGACTTATTGAGTTCATCCAGATGAGGTATATAGTAAAGCTTGAAACGCCCATACTGAGCATGGGCGCCTTGGTTGGATATATTGCTTTGATATGCTGTGTTCTCTTTCTAGAGGTGCCTTTGTTTTTTGAGCTATTTTGGAATTAGATGCAATTTTGGCCACAACCAGTTAAATGTTTGGTATAATCTAACATTAAGATTGGTTCTTTCACATCACGATTCAAGTCTGCCGCCATGGCAGAGGGATAGGAGACTATCATGATCAAGAAAGTAAAGCGTCAGCTCGCGATGCTTGGCGTCGTGCTCCTGACGACGTTCGGCATGGCTTTCGCGGCCGCACCGAGCGCCTCGGCAGCAAGCGGCACGATCTCGGGAAGTGTTCAGTGCTTCTACGGGAACAACGCCGTCGTCGGTGTCTGGGTTGACGCTACCAGCGGCAAGGATGGCTGGGCGTCGATCAGCAACAACGGATACGGAGGAAAGAACTACAGCTACACGCTGTCGCAAGGCAGTACCTACAAGCTGCACGTCGGCTGTAGTGGAACGCCTTCCAACTGGGGTGCAACGATGAAGACCCCCGTGGTGAATGGCAACTACTACGACTGGGTGTGCTCCTACACCACCTCGATGGGCTACTTCTGCGCAATGTCGTAGGTGGCGTCTGAACCAATCTAAAGACCCGAGTATGTCTTTTCAATAAACTGCTCACTTTTTATTGCAAACACTAAGCATAATGCCAAAGATAAAAGCACCTGTTAATTGACACCCCTTACTTCACGTACTGTCTCATTGTACGGGTCGAGCAAAGGCGTCAAGGTCGTATTCACCCCTGAATACGATTTTTTCTTTTAGTTGCTGTATTCAAGGGGAATTTCCACCTGTGACGCCTTTGCCGTGCGACCCCGTGCGGTAACTCCGTTACGTAAAGTAAAGGAGGAAAGCCATGCACGTAGCAGAAGAACCACAAACTATTGCCACCTACAGCGGGTGGAGTAACAGAGAAACATGGGTTATGAACCTGTGGCTCACAAACGAGGAGTATCTGTACAACGAGTTACAGCGCTTGCTAAAACTCTTTGCACCGATCGCCAAGCTGAAGCGCTTGAGGAGTGGGTGCGTGAGGAACTTGAGGAGCAAACACCTGTAACCTCGCTATGGAGCGACTTACTCACGACTGCTATCGGTCGAGTAAACTGGTACGAGATTGCCGAAAACAATCGATAGTGTACCTGTCCTGAGCATGACATTAAACTGCTCCTAAAGTTATGCTCATGCGGAAGTAGACGGCCTTACAAGCCTATGTGTGCTGGCTCTTGCTCCTCGTCTATCTTCTGCCAAAGCTTGCTTGTGGGAGTGGCTTTTTGTAGCTGCTCCTGAATTGTGGTCGCAAAAGTTATATCTTCTGCGCCGTCGAGCGCGTAGGTTATCTGCTTATTGAGTTTTGTTTGTGTTGGCTCGTCCTGACAAAGAGCTAGTACGGTTGGCAGATCGCCCGCGTCGTCCGGCCAGTCGCCGGTATTGGCGTAGTTGATGTAGTTGCGGGCTTTTCGGACACTCACAAAGAACGGCTGCGTGTTATCCCATACGTCAAGGAAATAGCGGCGGCGAGTGTTGCCAGCTTTTAAGTTGAGGAATAAGTCGGGCGTCCATGACGGGAAATAGTCATAGGCGGCCATGTGGCTTTTGCTGAAAATGCCGAGCTTGTCGCCATAGAGGGCTTGTAATGCGAGTATAGTATCGGCAACATTGAGGCAGTGGGCTATGAACTCTGGCGATACTGTTTTGTTTTTGTAGAGGCTTTTTATTGCCCACTCATTGACGCTATCGGCTGGTAATTGTCGTGCGCCTTTGGGTGTCAAAAAGTATTCTGCTGCGCGTCCTGCGAGCTTATAGGTCTTGTCATAGTGCTTGCCAATATAGCCGCGTTCTTCAAGTATCTGTAGCTTGTTCTGTATGCCTTTAGGGTTCGGTTTATGTAGGTACTTGGCTATGTGTTTACTGGTACTGAATCGAGCTATATAGAGCCATGTTAATACTGCTAGTTGTTCGGAGTTTAAGGGTCTACGATACTTGGGTTCAGCTACTGTCATACATCAATCACTTTCTTCTTTATATTTATATATAAAAGAGAGGAAAAAGAAAGAGTAAAAAACAGAGAGAAAAGAGTTTTATAGGTTGGGTATCGGTAACTAATCTATATGATACTACGTAAAAACAGGCTTGTAACAGATGAGGTATACTATGTCTATGAGCAAGAAACAGCCTTTAACCGACGAAGAACGACAGGCCTTTATAGATAGCTTGCCCGACGATCAAGTAAACGACAACGCCGAGCAGGTCTTTAATGACGCTACCCGACGCGCCGCGCAGCCGAAGCAATCAGAACAGGAAAAATCGACGGAAGCTGACGATGATTATATCGATAAACAAACTCATTCAGATAAAGCTGAAGATACTTCGCGCTGATACAGTGATACGTACCCTCAACTGACCTTTTTAGCTGCGACCAAAAACCCTCTATGGTATTTGTGTGTACTATGCCGCCGTCCGTATTCGCCAATGCTGTGATTGACGCTATCGTGGAAATAGCCAATGCGGTATAGCGACTTATAAACTCTTGCTTGGTCGCTATAAACAACCGTGCCAGGTTCAACAGCATCGCGTAGACGAGGGAGCAGCACACGAGCGCCTGCTGATCGTACATGCTCGGCTTTGACGTTACCACCACGTTCAACCATACCGAACACGACAGCCTTATTTTGTACAGTTACGTTCTTGCCGCGTTCACGGCCACCTATGTACGTTTCGTCAGTTTCAACAACGCCCGATAGTGGCTTATCACCTTGTAGCATAAGCGCGCGAACTTGCTTTGCTACACGCCATGCGGTCTTATAAGTAACGCCAATGTGTCGTTGGACTTCTTTAGCCGATACGCCGTTTTTGGAAACAGAGAACAAGTAGATGACATAGAACCAGTCACGGAGTGAGGTAGATGATTTATGGAAGATAGTGTTAGCGAGGGGGTGTATCTGATTGCCGCAGTCTTTACACTCGTAGCACTTGCGGTTGCGTACACGATAGTATTTAGGCTCGATAACGCCGCAGTTGTGGCAGGCCTCCATATCGCCGTAGGCTTGCTTGAACATATAGTCTAGGCAGGCGTCATCGTCTGTAAATAGTTCGTTAAATTGTTTTACGGTAAACTTGTTCTTATTCATGTTTCCCTCCATATATCCATTGTATTACAGAGGTTACATGTCGTCAAGGGATACTCGGCATTCGTATTCATTCACCACCTTTGCAACATAAAAGCAGGCGTCCTACACTGTAAGAACACTACTTCTAAACAGAGAGGAGCCTGCTATGGCCTATTCTATCAATCCTAACCTCCCAAAAGCGAGAGCAATTGCTATGAAATTGCTCATTTGCGACCAGCTACCTCTGTCGGTGGTTGCACGAAAGTGTGGCGTACATCGCAGCACTGTGTGGCGCTGGAAGCGTAAATGGGATGTGCTCAATGCGCATGTGCAGCTAGCTAACGACAACCGACCAAACAGGATACAGGTAATACCAAGTAGCTCATTTCGACTGACGGCCTGCACTTGGCGTATCCCCACAGCCAGCTCACGACCACACACCAGCCCGACCGCTGTACCGGTGGAGCTAGTGCAACTAGTGCTAGCTGTGCGAGCACAGCTCAAGCGCTGCGCTGAAGTAGTCTGGCATTATGTAAGCACGGTACTGGGTGTCGTGGTGAGCCTTAGTAGCGTCCGTCGCATCCTGTGGCGGTCTGGTGTTGCTAAAGGCAGAAAACCCCGTGTCAAACGAGGCAACCCACGACGACCGCATCCAACAAAGCCCGGTGAACTCGTCCAAACCGACACTATTCACCATGTTGACCCGCTCACTGGCAAGCGAATCTATGTCTATACTGTCATAGATCTCTACAGCAGAATGACCTATGCGCGGGTTACCCAGCGCATACTCCCCGGACTGGCGGCAAAGACGGTGCTTGAAGCGCAAGAATACTGGAATACTCTCACGAGCACACCATTCACTATCTCTATGGTACAAGCAGACAATGGTCCGGAGTTTGGGAGATACTTCGAACAGGCTCTAAAAGGAAAAGGAGTGGCAGTTCGCCACTCAAGACTAGGGCGACCTAATGACAATGCTCACATTGAGAGATTTAACCGTACCATTCAAGAAGAGTGTATTGGTCACTACTGGCGCCGGAGCGTACCGCTCCTGCGCCAACAAGCTAAGATAGATGAGTATATTAGGTACTACAACAATGAGCGAGTACACTTAGGGATACAGTACCGGACACCTGCGACTATGTTGCAAAGGTTTTGAGTTTTATACGTATATTTTGCGTAGTTTTCTAGTCTTTTTGAGCCGCTTATGGTATAAATGAAAGAGGAAGGTATCCAAAAATAAATATGTCACCATTCACCTCTTTTGCTATCATCGCATTAGCTGGTCTTATCCATGCAAGCTTTCAGCTAAGCATTAGTATGCTAACGCTGATTAGTAGCCATGCGACAGGAAAACAGCTCAAGCATCGGCGCATCGTTCGTCTGACTGGTGGCTTTCTTTTTGGGGCAGTACTCGCCACATTTCTCCTTATATCACTTGGTAGCTTTAGTATTCATGCACTCTTCGGACAATCAATTCCTTTGCTTGTGTGGTCAATTGCCTGTGGACTCATGATTGGTGTAGGTTTTGCTGTGTGGCTTTTTTACTATCGGCACGCAAGTGGTACATCACTCTGGATACCACGTCCACTCGCTCATTTCTTGACGGCGCGCTCAACTGAAGTTGTTCATGTTGCCGAAGCATTTAGTCTGGGACTCACTAGTGTTGTTGCTGAAATAATATTCATTATTGCGCCACTTGCCGTAAGCTCACTTGCCATCGTCCAGCTTCCTGCTCCTTGGCAGTTCGTCGGTGCACTCACCTATACTATCCTTGCTTCGTCTTCACTATTTTTTGTCTACGTTCTCGTGGGGAGCGGGCGCTCTATTAGCCGAATCCAGCGATGGCGCGAAACAAACAAACAATTCCTCCGCTTTATAGCCGGTACAGCCCTCGTTGTGTTAAGTTGGTTTATTTATGTATATGAAGTTATTGGACGCAGTGTATGACAAGTATTATCGTAAAGCATACCGATAATCATCGCTCAAGCGAACTATTCAACAAAAGCAAACTTCAGAAAAGCATCCTGATGGCCTGCCTCAACGTCAAAACCCCTACTGGATACGCCCACGACATTGCTACAAAAGTCGCCAGTGGCGTCTCGACCTGGCTTGAAACCCGGCCAGAAGTGACGAGTGATGATATACGTCGCCAGGCAAGTCGTTTACTGACACCCCTCAACCCTGATGCAGCTCATTTATATAAACACCACAACACTATACTCTAGGAGGACTCCATGGCAAAGAAACAACAATTTGACTACGACGTAATCGTTATTGGGAGCGGTGCTTCGGGTAGCACAGCTGCACTTATCGCTGCAAACGCTGGAAAAAAAGTCGCTCTTGTCGAATCGGAAACGTTCGGTGGAGAAACTCCAAACTGGGGTGACGTCCCTTCGAAAACGCTCCTTCATGTTGCAACGCTGTACGACGAAGCACGCCATAGTGGGCGTTTTGGCATTCGCGCTAACATGCTGAGCTACAACTACCCTTCTATCCAACGTTGGAAAGATCGTGTCGTTGAACGCACCGGAGCGGGTGGTAACGAAAAATATTACAAGCAACAAGGCATACACACCATCCGCGGTATCGCGCGGTTCTTAACCCCAAACGAAATTACCGTTAATCGCAAACATATCTCTGCTGAACGGTTTGTCATTGCGACAGGATCACACATTTCTCGACCAGCAATATCTGGTATCGATGCAATTGACTACCTTACGCCAAAATCTACCCTTCAGCTCAACCATCCGCCGCACAGTGTTGTCGTGATTGGCGGAACGCAGTCCGGGGTAGAGATTGCTCAGCTTTTGGCTACTTTTGGCACAAAAGTATATATTATAGAGCAATCTTCTCGACTTCTTCCTGAAGAAGACGAGGAAGTAGGCGACACACTAAGCCGGCTCTTTAAACACGACAAAGGCATGACTATCCTTACCCAAACAACAGTTCTCAATCTTGCGAAAAAAGGAGTTGGCGGCGTACAAGTACACTACGTCCGTGGTGGTGTTGAACGGCGCTTTTATGTTGATCGTGTCATTGTTGCGACAACCCCTGACCCTACAGTCGACCTTGGGTTAGAGAATGCTCATGTTGAATACACCCCTGCTGGTATCGACGTCAACGATCACCTTCAGACAAGTGCTCGCCATATTTATGCAATCGGACATGTTCTCGGTCGCGGCGAACCAACTCACGTTGCATTTATGGAAGGGCGCGTTGCAGCAAATAACATTCTTCACCCACGATCACTGCTCAAACCAGACTATTCGTTAATTCCTCGGGCAATGTTTATCTACCCTGGTGTCGCAAGCGTCGGCCTTACTGAAGACGACTGCCTCAAGCGAGATCTTAAGGTAAACAAAGCTCTCGTTCCACTGAGTATGATTACTCGAAGCAATACAAGCGACTTTCGCGATGGATTCGTTAAGCTTATCAGTGACAAAAAGGGCGTCCTGATTGGTGGCGTTGTCGTTGCACCACACGCAGGAGAAATAATCCAAGAGCTTACTGTTGCGATTAAGCATAAACTTACCGCCACCGAGCTTGCCGAAACACCACATGTATTCCTTAGTTGGAACGAAGCCGTGCGACTTGCAGCAAATAAGCTTGCAAGAAAATAGTAGCGTACCGATAACGGCCCCTCTCTTCTTGCAAAGGAAACTTCGCAAAAACTACAATCTACTAAGCGCGCGGAGGAGCTACTTTAGTGCCGTATGTATTTGACCCATAATGCATAGAGGTCTTCGTCTTCTGATGATTATTCGTAAACTTCATCTGCTTAATAAGAGATTGAACGATTATTCCGCCGCCCAACGTCATCAGGCCAGCTGCCGCAGTATACTTTAAAAAGTTTTTTCGGTCCATTTCTTTGTCGAGGAGTGATTCGAATTGCTTCTTCATACTGTTTATCTTTCTATTTTTTATTATGTATGTTTAGTGTACCAATGATACGACGTAAACACAAGCTTTTTTATACGATGCCGTCGACACTCTGACGAACCAGTGGTGCAAATGGTGAATTCTGCCGTCGATAGTGAGCGCTGTCACGAGGTATAGCCTGCACATGAGCGGGGCGAATAGGCGCTATGACCGCTCGTCCTCCTACGAGTCCCTGATGTCCAGTGATTACCTTGGGCATTGAGCGATCTAACTTTTGTGCAACAAACGCTCGGCGCGCGATTTTCCTCGTTAGCAGTATTCTCTCCTTATTGTCTTTTCTGGCTTGTTTGCGTGAATTTCCTCGAATCCACACAAGCATAATTCCCGCTTGATACATCACCACCACTGGTGCCGCCAAAAGCGTTTGGTTTAATGCGTCTGGTGTTGGTGAAATAATAGCTGCAACAATAAATGATCCAAGAATAATCTTTCCCTGATGTTTCATGAGTGAGCTCGGAGACTGCGGTGTTATTGAATCAATAATCATCATAATAAGTGGCAGCTGAAAGAGTAATGCTCCCGCCAATAGATACGTCATCACGAAAGATAGATACGAGTCGACGGTAAGCATAGGATTAATATGATAGAGATCAAAGCTCGATAAAAAGTAAAGAGCCGCTGGAAGACTTATGACATACGCAAAGCCAATACCTACAGCCGCCAAAAGAAACGATGCGATAGTATAACCAAGCGCTGTTCGAATGCGTGCTCTATGCATCGCCGGCATGACGAACCGATATGCATGGTACAGAATGACAGGCAATGCACCAATCAACCCAACATAGATACATACTTGAATAATAAAGCTAAACGCCCCACCGGGAGTAAGATAAACAAGCTCCTGCCCCTCTTTTAACGGCTCAAGCAAAATGGCAACAATTTTATCAAAGAACGGATAGGCAGCACCACCTATAACCAAAAAAGTGGCGACCACAATAAAGAGTCGCCACTGAAGCTCATTGATGTGATCACCAAGGGTTTGAGTGGTCGTTTTAGAATGACTACTTCCTTTTTTCGTCCGAATCGCCACCTTTATCATCATCTTTCATTGCATTTCTCAGCTCTTTTGCTGAAGATCCAAGTCCACGCGCCAATTCTGGCAGTTTCTTTGCACCAAATAATAGTAAAAGGATAACGAGGACGACGATGAGCTCTGGTAAACCAATGTTAGGCATACGGAACCTTCCCTTGCTTTATTTTGTTATACAACATATTATAATGATAATGTTAAATAATACAAGATAGGCACAATCCATGAAGTACCACCTTGTCACTTTTGCATCAACATACAGCTGTAATACCTATGGTGCTGGCTCATACAATGACGCCAACTGCCAAGAGCAAACATCAACAGATTCATCAGGTAATGGGGTACTCCCTGCAACAGGAGAAAGTCTTTTTATTGGTATTGGCGCAGGATTTTTGCTGATTGTTATCGCTATCGTTATCATTGTCCGCATGCGGAAAAACCATTCACGATAGTGAATTATTATTTTACCCAGACCGACCAGCCGCTATGACTCGTATAGCCCCAACCAGAATCCGTATATGACTCACATATATTCGGCAGAGTCGTTGCTCCAGTGTCGGTCCAGCTCCAGGTATATACTTGCAATCCCTTCGTTGAGTTATAGTAAAATGACTTCCCAGAAGCAGATCGTGCCACAATACCATACTGCGTCGATGACATACAATACGCATAGTTATTGCCAATGGTCCTATACGCATTTCGACTTGGTCTAATCTGTAGCGTCGCCAGTGCCGCTGTGTCTGGATACGTCCCATGCTCAGCATTGTACAGCTCTACTTGCTGAGCAAATTGTCGAAGATCATTCTGTACCGTCGTATCGTACGCTCTATTCTGGATGCCGTTATACGCCACAACAGAAATTGCGGCCAATATTGCTATTACAACAACTACTATCAGCAATTCAACGATCGTAAAGCCACGTTTCTTTGCGACTGATGGTTGTATCGTATGGATAGGGTGGTGATATATAAAAGTATTGCTCATGCTTACATTTAATCACCCCCCCCCGTGATGTCAAGGATTTTTGAGAGATTACTTGTTTTTAGCGTTTTTTGCGGTACCGCCAAACAAGAAATCAATCCACTGCTCAAAGTTACTTGCCGTTGTCGTTTTTGCTGATACTACTTTTTCTTCAGTTGGCTCACTTGCAGCAAGGCTATTTTTTGGCAATATAAGTACCTTTTCTCCAGGAGCGGCAAGCCCAAGCTTTTCGCGAGCCGCCAAGTCCTTATACTCATCACTTTCGTAATAGTTTTTCTGATACTGTAGCGTCTCAGTCTCAAGCTCGGTAAGCTTCAGTTCTCGCTGCTTTGCGTCAATTGCTCGCTGTTGCGTATAATTTAACTGCATTCTCGAAACCGACTCCCACGCCCAATATGCCGCGATGAGCAACGCCACAGCAAGAACAATCGCGTTAAGTTGCAGATAGTCGTGTCGTATTTTGTACCAAATATGGCGAATTTGTGTTTGTTTGAGCATAATTGCACCTTATATTATAGCCGATAACCCACTTTTACGCTATAATACTACAGGTACGGGGGCGTAGCTCAGGGGTTAGAGCAGTCGGCTCATAACCGATTGGTCGCTGGTTCGAACCCAGCCGCCCCCACCATAGAGATGATAGCAAAAATAGCGCTTTATAGGGCGCTATTTTTGCTATCATTGAAATATGTACACCACTACACTTGCAGCAAAAATCCTCGAAGCATACCACATTCATAGCTCTATATCATCTCGTGACATTCATGACTTCAAGCTATATAACGCACAGCGCTATGCCTTTACCAAAATTCTATCATTTAGCTATCGAGGCCGTACGTTTTATGTCAGCAATGACTATTCACTAAATGACGATCCAGAATACCTCAAGGACGTAATACGCGACATCAATCCCCTTGTTACTGGCTATGCCATCCGCAACCCAACACCCCAAAGCGACGGCGCAACGTACGCACTTGGACTGGACGGTGTCGAGTACTATCTGTGGGAAGATAGCCCAAGGACATAGGCTAGATATTTCTACACATCATCATATCTTGGAGTGAGCCAGCTCTTTGTGATGCAATCATCTTAGGCAGTTCGGTTATCGCAACGTAGTTTGCCATTGCCATCATAGTAAAGAGTGACATCTATCGGCGTGGTTCTTTCTTTTGCGCTCAACTGTGGTATCTGCTCCTTCGCGCGTCGAGAGACAGGGTGGCCAAATATCCACTTCTTAAACTCATCAATAGCGCCAGCGTATTGAGAAAACTCCTGCTTCGTTGGCAGTTTTCCTGTTACAGGGTCTTTATATTGTTGTAGTGCGGACACGCCAGCAGTATCCATCTCATCTTCAATATCTTCGATATTCACGCGTATAACGTGGCTAATACTAGTATTTTTAAGTCTCTCGGTATATTGGCGTACCGCTCTGGCGTAGCGCTTTTGTTCGCGTTGTGTCATTGCCGTGTAATCATCTTCGGAAACATCAAAAAATCCAAGCTCGATTGCCCTATCGCGCTCACGACTCCATATACCTTCTAAGATAGTATCAATCGCTTGCTGCTGACTATCATAGTCTGATTGACGACCACCGAGTTCGCCGTATGGCGTCTCAAGGAACGCAATATGCGCCATCTCACTTTTTAATCGTTTTTCTCTGCGAGATTCGATAAGCTCTTCTCTTGACCGTATGCGCTTTTGTAGAGGCACGTCTTGCTCAAGCGCTGGTTGCGACGTACTTGATTCGCGGGTGAGAACGAGCTGTTTCATGAGGCATATTATAGCATATTCATTATAAAATGCAATAGTTATACTCTTTTTTATCAAAAAAGCCTCCAGTATATTTATACGGAGGCTATTTTTGGCACCTGTTTGTTTCTATGTATAGAATACTCGACATATTTCATAAGCGCAAGCTTTTTCCAAAAAAGAACTCCAAATATATTGGAGTTCTTCCTATCTTTACAAAAAGAAAGATTATTTTTTCTTTGAAACAGTAAGGAAACCGTTTCGTGGGTTTTCCTTGACAATGCGATCTTCTGGAAGATCTGTTGGTGTACCCTTTTCGTTCTTTTCTACCTTTGCGAAGAAGTAGATCGTTTGTGGCTTTCCGCCGCGCAACGTAACCTCGGTCTTATGTAGGTAGTAGGTCACACCCTTTGAGTTTGTATGCTTGTAAGCCATAAGTTATACCTCCTATTAGCGTCTTACAGGTCTAGCGTACATGGTATAAAAACAGATGTCAACACCTATACTGCCTTGTAGCGCAATTTTAAGATGACTCTCAAGATAACTACCCCTGTAAATCTTGCGATAATGACAAAGAAAACTAAAAGCGTCGCTAATACTGAAAATCCCGCAAAATCAGGTGACCATAGTGGTGAGTAGAAGCGATAATGGTACAGATTTTCATCTGGTAGCTTCGTTGCTGGAAGACTCTCAGCTCCACCCATTTTGGTTAACTCCTGATATACACACTGCACATACGCCGGTGACCATCCGCTAAATCGTGGCTTACAGATAGCATCTGCCTGCTCCTGGTATGTCGTACCACTGCCATTGGTTGCCTGGGCTGCTTTCTCCATCGCAGACTTAGCGTCACGATTATATTGTTCCTGAAGATAAATAGAGCCCGTCTCCGCATTCATGTGCGACGCTGCGTAGCGTTGCAGATCATATAACCGCTCTTGAATTTGCGTTGCATCACCAGCTTTGTCTGCGGAGCTTACCGCGCGGCGACGTTCTACCATGCCAACATTATTGAGACGAAGAAATGTTGCCGAGATAAAGGCAAGGAGCACAAAAATAAGTAACAGCTGCCATGTTTTGACACGCTGCAGTTGCTTAATTGTCTTTTTGACCTGCTCCCGTTCAGCCACGTACCCCACCTTGTTATTACTATGCTTAGTATAGCATAAGCAATGTCACATTTGGTGCTATACTAGAGGTATGAATATTTATTTTGCTGGGATCGGGGGTGTTGGCTTGGGTCCACTTGCAGAGCTTGCACACGATGCTGGGCATGTCGTACAAGGATCGGATAGTCATAGCAGTCTTGAAACCGAGGAGCTACAAAGACGCGGTATTGCAGTTTCCAACGATCAGAGTGGGAGCTACTTAGAATATAGCCATACTCAGCATGCGATTGACTGGTTCGTCTATACTGCTGCACTACCCGAAGACCATCCAGAGCTACAAAAAGCTCGTCAGCTTGGGCTCTACACGGCAAAACGAGATGAGCTCATTACATATATCCTGAAAGAAAAAGATCTTAAACTCATTGCCATCGCTGGCACACACGGCAAGACAACCACGACCGCAATGACCGTGTGGGCAATGAAACAGCTCGGTATACCAGTGAGTTATTCTATCGGAACAACCGTTAGCTTTGGCCCAAGTGGGCAGTACGATGACAAGAGTGACTATTTTGTTTATGAATGTGACGAATTTGATCGAAACTTTTTGCATTTCAACCCATATATATCTCTCATTACCTCAATTGATTACGACCACCCTGATACGTACCCGACGCAGCGCGAATACACTGACGCCTTCAGTCAATTCCTATCCCAAAGTCACCATTCGATTTTATGGCATCACGACACCGTCATTGACATCAACGTACCAAGGAATGCCTGGGTTTTGAACGATGACGAGGTAAAAAACTTCCAGATTGCTGGCGCACAGAATAGGTCAAATGCAACGCTTGTTGCAAAACTATGTGAATATCTCAAGATTGGATCAGACGATGTAGTAGAAACAGCCCTCAATTCATTTCCTGGTACCCAGCGACGCTTCGAGAAATTAGCCGATAATCTCTATACCGACTACGGACATCACCCTATAGAAATAGCGGCAACACTACAAATGGCACGAGAATTAAGCGATCATGTTGTGCTCGTCTATCAGCCACACCAAAATACCCGCCAGCATCAAGTACGAAGCGGCTATACCACGTGCGCACAACTTGCAGAAGAGATTTATTGGCTGCCTACCTATCAAACACGAGAAGATATGCATTTACCGCAACTAAGTCCCGAGCAACTAACCGAACGACTAACGAACCGAGAAGTCGTACACTACGCCTCTATGGATGACTCGCTATGGCAAGCTATTGAACAACACCGAGCAGCAGGCCACCTCGTGCTTTGTATGGGCGCAGGCACAATTGATGGATGG
>JBATSI010000023.1:0-12100 GCA_049293215.1 Saccharimonas sp. (SeqCode)
ACAAGGGTCTCCCCCCCCCTATAATCGGGCTTATGGTTAGGATTGTATATAGAAGAAGGATAGAGAGAGCTGGGTTTACTATTGTAGAGTTATTGATTGTTATTGTGGTGATTGCGATACTCGCTGCGATTTCGGTGGTTGCGTATAATGGGATACAGGAGAGGGCACGAAATGCGAAAATCAATCAAGACCTTGCTTCGCTACAGAAAGCAATCATGCTTGCACGAGAGACGACAGGGAAGACACTTGGACAAATTACAGGAAGCTTTAACACTCGAGGAAATTGTAGCGCCAAAACTACTGGTACAGATCTTGCAGCACTTCCAAGAACTGATGGATGCTGGACGGTATATGATTTAACACTCACAAGAATTTACAGAGCCAGCGGTGCCGACGTACGAAACCTTGTCGATCCGTGGGGAAGACCATACGCTATCGATGAGAATGAAGGAGAGAATAGCGGTACATGGTGTATCACGGATACTATAGGTGTCTTCACTACTCCCTTCACAGGAAACTCATACCAGAAAAACGAAGCTATCCCACTCAGCGGCTACTCAGGCTGTGCCGTCTAAAAACTAATTATCGAGTGATTTCTTAAACGTCTCAATCAAATCAACCTGCGTCGGATCGACGTTGTTCAATAGCGCAACGTAAATACTGACAAAATCTGCCAAAATAGACGCCCATAGCATTTGTTTGAGTGGACTATCACCAGCCAACTGCACCGTGATTGCCTTTGGACGTTTTCCACTCAAAAGACGGTCTGTCACCTCAAAACGTTTCAAGATACGAGGGTGTTCAAAGTTGCTCACAAGATCAAATACAGCAAATGGCTTTTCTATAGGATGGCTTGTCCAGCCAAGAAATTCGTTGTGATTAAATTCCGGCAAATAATTCCAAAACGCCACATTTTTTGCATTTTCATTCCAGCTAATCTTCCACTTATACGCGACAGGTGCCATCAAGTCTCCTGCGTAGAATACTGGCGTTTTTCCTACAGCCAGAAGTGCAAGCTGTTTTGCATAATTTTGATCTGTCGAAACAGAAGAAATCCACTTGTCTGTCTCGCTTTTTAGCCATTCACTAGCCACAGACATCTCTTCGTACAATGCGTGGTCAATCAATGAATACTCAGAAAAGACCCGTAGCAGCGCCCGGAGGTTATATAGCACCGCCATTCGTGGCTGTGTGTCGTGCGGTATGTGCACTGTCATGATGTCGTGTTGCTCAGCAATTTGCTGAAGCATGCCACCCGATGCAATCACGGCTATTTGGGCGTCACGACGAAGCGCCTCCTCAAGACAACCTACCGTTTCTTCAGTATTTCCCGAGTGGCTGCTCGCAATAACAAGACTATTCTTCCCGACATATCGAGGGAGTTCGTAGGTTTTTACAACTTCAAAAGGAATAGATAGTTGTTTTTTTAACAGCGTTTTTGCCATATCTGCAGCTAGCGCCGATCCACCCATACCTGCAACCACAATATGTTTAATTTCGCGATCGTCGTGTTCACTTCTGAGCACATCCACCGCAAAATTTGCCTGCTGCCACAAATTACTTGCTACTGTTAAAGCATTTTGTCGGTCACGCTGCTGAATTACATTGTTATCGTCAAACATTTCTCCTCCACTCCTTGCACATTATCTACTACCATGATACATTATTTAGTAAAGAATCATAAGCATTATATACAAGAAGAGGTGGGAAATATGGATATTACGCCAACGACGCAACAACCAATTAGCGACGACCAAGAGCTGGCAAAGGTGTTAGCTGGCGTTGACCAACAAACAAGCGAAACCGGAACCGAAGCGCCAATCGAAACGACGCTCCCTCCTGTTGCGCCTGGACCAATGCCGACAGCACAACCTGTCGTAGAGCCAGAGAGCGAAGCCACTCCAGCTCCAATACCAGCGCCTATGGCACCTATTGGTGGCCTCGACAATGTCAAGCAAGCCGCTATCGAAGAACTACGCCCTCTTATCGATAAATTAAACGTTTCGCCAGAAGAAAAATTCGACACATATCTCCTACTTATCCGATCAACCGACGATAAAAGTCTTATCGAGCCTGCTCACGAAACCGCGAAGCTTATCAGCGACGAAACAAAACGTGCTCAAGCACTCCTCGATGTCATCAAAGAAATCGACTACCTCGCGCAACGATAGTTGGTTTAGGTTATTCAACAGATGTGCCTCATACTTATCATGAGTCACATCTGTTAGTATATTGACTTTTTATCTTTTTTATGCTAAGATTATTTTATGTCCGAATCGTTAAAGACTGTGAATAGCGAAATCGTAGCATCAATCGAGCAGGAGTCTCATACCGCGTGGGAATCAAGCGCTCAACTCATCGACAGCATAAAGACAAGTGCCTATTTTCTCGATAAAACACGCTATCTGGAGCATACATCTTTTGAGTATGCAACCGCCCTCTCAGAAGAGGTAAACACACTTTGCGATGATACCACTGTCACATCTCGAGACGAGGCAGCAAGGCTTCGTATCATTGGCAACTATCCTTTTTATACCCATACACGGATAGCCATTGACGATGCCAAACTCCTTGGAGATTCTCGCCGAGCAAAAATCCATAAACAACACGCAATCCGCTACAACCACCTACTGAGCAGCTATTTAGAGCAACACCCCGAAACCCAACTATCAGACATCATACGCTCATGCTTTACTGCCTGCTCTGACATGACTCCAAATGCAGATTCATATACTTCCGAAAATGGCTTATTTAATGCCCTGCGCGGTGCCCGTACCGAAGCTATCATGCATCGGCAATTTATGCTACTTGCAGACAACGTCAATAATCCGCAGCTCTTTGAGTGTCGAACAGGGTCAGACGAAGAAGATGCAAGGGGTGGTGATATTGTTGCGACAATCAATGGCACCGACTTCTTTGTCGATATCAAAACAACTATTAACGGTCTCGACACAACTTCGCAAGACGATCTCGCAAGAGGTTTTACTATAAAACGTCCGACTGGTCGAGATGTCCATCCGTCATTGACGCTAACTCCTTGGTTCGATGACAACGACTTAGGGGACACTTGCCAGCTACCAAAAGACATCGAAAAGATATCGATACGAAAACTTTATATCCAGCTAAATAGCGCCTACAAGCAATATCAAGCACTTTCATAACGAAACTTGACTTATACATATCTATATGCTATTATAAATATTAGGCTCTACAGAGGGAGGAGAGACGGTGACCTATCAGCGAGTCAACCTCGATAGTGCACGGGGACTTTTTCAAGAAATCCTCGACGCACTCCGCACAGGGAGTACCGCCAACATTGGACGGTTTCAGCTGAAGGTAGCACAGATGGACATCAGATCAGCAGAGACGCTGGTCATCGCAACAGACGAACTGACAAACAGCCTTGTGCGATTGACCATACCGCACGATGTCAACGAGACGGCTTACGCCGTTATCATCCCCTAACGGCCTGGGTGTATGCAGCAAGAACTATCTTGCCGTATACACCCCTATTTTTTTTGATCTCCCTTGCCGTTGATAATATCTTTAACCACCGCTGCATCGTTCCAGGGAATTCGCTCACCGTTTACAATACGGTACATCTCGTGCCCCATGCCAGTGACCAAAATTGTATCTCCCTTTTGTGCAATGTGAATCGCCCTTTCGATAGCGTCACGACGATCAGCAACCTCTGTTGTCTTCATCTCGCCACCCTGCTCTTCTACAATACCTTCATATACCATGGCGCGAATTTGCGCTGGGTCTTCGTTGTAGCTCTCCTCGTCGGTCAAGAAAATCCTATCAGCGAGACGGGCTGCAATTCCCCCCATAATTGGTCGCTTTCCCTTGTCGCGATCGCCAGTTGCGCCAAATACAAGAATAACGCGTTTTTTGGTAATTTCTCGCGCTGCCGTCAAAAGTTTTTCGAGTCCATCAGGAGTATGCGCATAGTCAACGATAACGTCAAATGGCTTATCAATAACGCGCTCAAAACGACCGGGTATTGCCTCGAGGTTAGCAACTCCTTCGACGATATCATGAAGTGAAACACCCAAGAGATACGCCGCTGCCACCGCAGCGGTCATATTGTACACGTTGAACTCACCTGGCAAATTGGTTGCAAGCTGCAACTTTGTTTGCGTATCAATCGTTACTGTCGCTTCCGTTCCCTTGCGATACAGTTTTACATGATCAATGTGCGCCTCCGCATCCTCATGCTCACCGTATGTAATCTTTTGGGAACTTGCTGCAAACTGGTTAAAGTAGTCAAACCATTCATCATCTCTATTGAGCACGATATACTTCGGATGTCTTTCAAAAAGCTTCGCTTTCGCTGCCGCGTAGTTTTCCATTGTTTTATGGTAATCAAGGTGATCTTGCGTAAGGTTCGTCATGATGGCCATCTCTACTGGCACACCATCAAGTTTGTGCTGCTGCAACGCATGGCTCGGGAACTCCATCACGACAAAATCAACATGTTTTTTTCGTGCGTTACGGAAAAATCGTTGCATATACGCTGTCGAGGCAACAGTAACGTTCATGTCGTTGCGTCGCGCAGCGCCATCTATTTCTATCGTTGCCGTACTAAACATCGCTGTTTTATAGCCGGCTTGCTTAAGAATCTCATTGATAAAATTAACCGTTGTCGTCTTGCCGTTAGTGCCCGTCACACCAATGACGCGCAAATGCTTTGCTGGAAACCCGTATCGCGCCGACACCGCTCGTACACGAGACCGCCGATACCCTTCCTCAAGAAACTTCACTGTCTTCCCAGGGAGTAGTTTACGAACTTCTTTGGCTGTATATTGTTTAATACCCATACTGCTCTTATTTTAGCACTTTTACAGAAAGGATTTCATTTGCTTTTTTGTATATATGTTGTATGAAGTATTGACTTTTTATACTACTTGTGCTAATATAATCAATGTTCTATTCTAACAAATATAAAAACAAAAAGGACACTTATGTCAGAAACCCTTACACATCCACCCATAGATGGACAAGACAATAGAAGCAGCGTCGCGAACCTTGAAGCAATGCTTCAACGCCCCTCTGCAGAACGGACCGTTGACGCTGATAGCACACCATCAGCGACCGAATCGTCAATCACCACTCAACAATCTCGGCTTGGCAATCTGTTACGACGGTTTGCCGACAAGGCAGATCGTAAAGCAGAGCAATTCAACGACAGTAAAGAAACTGCGACAAATACACTACGTACTATCGGTCGTAGTGCATTAAACGTTCTACGAGAGGCTGGCAATGGCGTTCAGTTCGGAGCCGAGGTTGCCGTCGGTACGGGCGTTTTCGTAACAGAGTCCATCGCGCAACGAACAAAGGATGCGCGTGAGGCTTTTTCATCAGCAGTTGAATCTGGCATTACTAGGGGACAAGAATTAGGCGGAAAAGCAAAAGATGCCGTGATTGATAAGATTGATTCTGCCAGAGATTTTAAAGATTCTACCGTAGAATCAGCAAAAGATACCATACGCGAGCTACGCGCTCAAATAAGTGAACGTGCTGATGCATCTCGACAAAGACGTCAAGCACGACGCGATGCGCGCCAAGCTCGTAAAGAAGCACGTCAGGCAGAGAGACAAGAACGCATTGACTCATTTAAATCTCACGTCTCTGGTGCCGTAGAGACGGTACGAGATACGGCTGCTGTTGTCGTCGAGACTGCTAAGGATAGCCGAGAGTCACTTGGACGAGAGATCCTCATACGACGTGCTGTTGGTGCTGCAGCTCTTGAAGCAGCGAGACAGACAGCCAAAAGTACTCGAGAAACTCTAAAAAATGAGCAAAAAATAGGTCAATAATACACATCTAAGGAATCATGCTATGAAACAAACAATTACCGCAGAAACACTCATAAACTTAGGCATTAATATCCCCGAAGCACAACTGGCAGAGACACTCTCCCACCTCAACAACCTTCTCGAGGAGCGTATCGGCGCTGAAATTGCCAGTTCGCTTACTGACGAAGAACTAGTTGAGCTCACAACACTACAAGAGAACAATGACGAAGCAGCAGTGAGTGCATGGCTCTCAGCAAACGTCCCAGAGCTTCAAGACATCGCACAAGATGAACTTAATATTCTTCTTGATGAGGTCGCCAAAAACGAAGACGCGCTCAATTAAGCTAATCATCCACACTCGCAAGAAACACGCTCACAAGAGCGTGATTCTTGCTATTCACACCTCTTTGACTTTTGCGCTATAATTGTACCAATGAGAATCTTAGGAATTGAAAGTAGTTGCGACGAAACCGCTGCCGCCATCGTCGAAGATGGCAGGCGAGTCGTGAGTAATGTTGTCAATTCGCAAATTGACATTCACACTCACTACGGAGGCGTCATTCCAGAAATTGCCGCACGAAGCCATATTGAGGTAATAAACCCCGTTATTCAGCAAGCACTACAAGAAGCGCACTGTAGCTGGGAAGATATTGATGCAATTGCCGTCACCTACGCCCCAGGACTTATCGGCTCTCTTCTGGTGGGTACGCTTGCTGCACGGACGCTTGCCGTACTACATCACAAGCCGCTCTATGCAATTCACCACGTCGAAGGTCATGTGTACGCAAATTTTGTCACTGAAGACGGTAGGATTGATCCAGCATCTCCCCTTACGCTACCCCACGAACAACCTCGTTTTCCCATGCTGTCTCTTATTGTTTCGGGGGGGCATACTCAGCTCGTACTCTTTCGAAATCATGGCGACTACACTCTCTTGGGGCAAACGCAAGACGATGCAGTTGGCGAAGCATTTGACAAAGTTGCAAAGATTATTGGACTTCCCTACCCTGGCGGTCCAGCTATAGCCACAGCAGCGCTTAATGGCGACCCAACACGATATCATCTGCCAAAGGCTCACCTATCAGGAGCGTATGACTTTTCCTTTTCTGGACTCAAGACAGCCGTTTTAAGGGCCGTTCAACACGAAGTTGGGAAAGACTTCACTTTTCCCTCTCACGAGCTTCCAGCGCTCATTACAGACGCTATGCGAGCAGATTTTGCAGCAAGTTTCCAACGAACCGCTATCGAAACGCTCGTCGACAAGACCGAGCGTGCCTACCGAGACTTTGCGCCACAGTCGGTTGTGATTGCAGGAGGTGTTGCCGCCAATCAAGAACTACGCAAGCAGCTATCTGAACGTCTACCACTTACCATCGAATATGCACCTATGCAGTTTTGTACCGATAATGCCGTTATGATTGCAGCCCTCGGATATTACTACGCAACAATTAAGCCCGTTGCAGACGATCCATATAGCCTCGAAGTACGTCCAAGCCTTTCTATGACCGAGACAGTATGGAATGCCTAAAGTAATTAATCTCTAATGGATTATTGACCGCACCCAACGAATGATAGAAACAGCCACAAAAATAGCTGGACGAGCAACATAGTCAAAACAGCCACTCCGTTCTTCTAGCTGGCCTCCAAACCCTTTCTTGAAGCGATACACCCCTTCCTGCGCTGGTACATCGTTAAAGTTACCATTCGTGCCATAAAAGTTATACCGATGAAACCCTTCGGATAGTGCAGTCTTGAGGGCCCATTCTTGGATTGCATACGGTGCATTAAATGAAGCATATCGATCATCTGAACCACTCAGAAAATACACAAACTCTGGCCCCACTGTCATGAATATTGCAGCAGCAAGCGGTATTACACCCTGAGGGTTTGACTCTTTTAGCTCGTTATACGTTTCACGTCGTTTTTTTATTGCATTTCTTTGGTTGTCAAGTTCTTTACGCTCACCCATACGCGCCGGATCGTCTCCTATTGCGGTGTATTGCTCTTCTATGTGCCGTGATTGTTCCTCGATTTTTTGACGATACACGTCGACATCAAGAGTGGCAATGACAAACCGTGCCTGCTTGCGAGAGTAGTACGAAAAGAGTTCCTCATAATATTGTGCATTACGAGCGCTAAAGTGACGGCGCTTACCGGTCTCAAGCATAAGGTCAACTAATGGCGAAAGTTCTGTCTTATCTGTTATTTCTTTCACGTTTATGCCTTGCTTATGAGCAAATCGTATACTGCTTCGTGTTTTTGTATCAAAACTTGCGACAAGCTCAGCATCATTTGCGAAGTCCGATAGATCCTTTGCAAACATCCAGCGCAGGTATCGTGCGTTATTATCCGTCTGCGACACAGGAATACTTTTGAAGCCAGCCTTCCCTATCTCTGTCACCACAGACAGATGACTCGTGTCGTCAATGAGCTTTGTCGCGTCATCTCCACGTCGGAGTATAAGCGGTGGCTGCACACGGAGCAAAAACCCTCGATGCTCTTTTACGTAGTGACGTAGTGCCCCAAGAAAGTCCATCATGAGAACCGTATCGTCATAGTCAAGAAGCGGGCCTTGCAAGCATTCAAACTCGCCCCATCCCATTGTCTTCCACTCGTAGAGTAGTGCTGTTGCTATCAGCTTTCCCTCTTTGTTGCGCGCCCCAACAAAATGAGCGTGCCACCCAGAGTCGCGATTACGATAAGCATTCGGTACTGACTGGACAAAATTTCCTAAAGGATGCGTCTCAACAAACTGTTCGTATGTCGCCTCTGGGATAGCTTCAAGTAATATGCTCATCTTATTTATGTTGTTATTATTACAATAATACTTTATTTTCTCCTTGTTTTATTATAGCAAACTGCCAGCTACTCTATTAAGGGCGGGTGGCTTTTTGTTCTCGTTATTATATACTAGTGATATATGAGTCATTTCTTACAGGGAGTTGCCTGGGAACAGTTCCAACACACATTAGGCAACAAAACAATTCGACGGCACACAGACACGTGGGATTATCTCGGTATTATAGAGCGAAACCGCCTCAATAGCCGGCTCTATGTCCCCTATGGGCCATCATTTAAAACAATGGCAGATTTCGACACCGCGCTGACATCGCTTCGCCACGACGCCAAAGTAGAACATCTCTCATTCATTCGTATTGAGCCATCAAGAGCTCTTTCCTCTGCCGATTTACGTGCACGTGGCTTTCATCCCGTTAATTATCAACAGCTACAGCCAGCTCATACCCAAATTATCGATCTAACCAACGACGAAGAGACGCTCCTGCAACAGATGAGCCAAAGTACGCGCAATATCGTGCGTAATTATTATAAAAAAGGTATCACTGTCCGCAAGAGTACTAATCCATCAGATATAACTATTCTCACAGGGCTGCTTGCGAGCGTTGCCTCGCGAAATCATATTACTGTTCACACAGATACGTATTTTCAGCAGCAGGCGGCAACACTCTTCCCTCTTGGAGCGGCAGCATTGTATATTGCCGAGTACAACAACACCCCTATTGCGGCAGCGCTTGCATTTGAGGACAAAACGACTCGCACCTATGCTCACGCTGCAGCCAACGATAGCTATCGAAAGCTCAACGCTGGCACTGCCCTCCTTGGCTATATGATTTTAGACGCAAAGAAATCCGGTCTTACTACCTTTGATCTCTATGGGATTGCCGACACAGACGACCCTCGTCATCCATGGGCTGGCTTCACTAAGTTCAAAAAATCATTCGGTGGGCACTCCGTTGCCTATCCAGGAGCATGGGATCTTCCGCTCAATCAACCAGTTTATCGGTTATACCGACTCTATCAATCGGTACGAAGTAAGCTTCGACGTTAATATAACACCACCTATACTTCCTCATTTCTCAGTATGGTATAATAGGGGTGAAAACAAACACGCGGAAAGAACATTGGGATACGACACGGAAACCATCTTTCACGTGAATTCTTAATCTGATGTTTTTTATTTTCGCGTGAAAATAGCACCAAGGATGAAAAACACCGCGTTATGAACTTATCAAAAGCCTATACACCAAATGATTACGAACCGACTATCTACGCTCTCTGGGAGAGCTCTGGCGTTTTCAAGCCCAAAGGGGAGGGGACGCCATATAGTATCATTATGCCACCACCAAATGCCAACGGAAATCTTCACGTTGGGCACGCACTCGGCTCTGCTATTCAGGATATCCTCATTCGATACCACCGAATGAAAGGTGACGATGCACTATATATCCCAGGAGCAGACCATGCGGGTTTCGAAACCTGGGTAGTGTACGAGAAGGAACTTGAAAAGCAAGGGAAGACTCGCTTTGATTTCTCCCGAGAACAACTATATTCACAAGTATGGAACTTCGTCGACCAAAAAAGAGGCGATATGGAGCTACAACTGCGCGCACTTGGAGTGAGTGCAAGCTGGGATGATCTTGTGTTTACACTCGACAAAAAAGTCATCGATACCGTCTATGCGACTTTCGAAAAAATGTGGCAAGATAAGCTTATTTACAGGGGTGAACGCATTGTTAATTATTGCCCTCATCACCAGACAAGCTTTGCTGATATCGAAGTCGTTCACAAGAACGAGAAATCAAAACTATGGAAGATCGCCTATCCTTTGCTTGATAAGATTGGCGAGATTGTTGTAGCAACCACCCGTCCTGAAACAATGCTTGGTGACACTGCCGTCGCTGTCAATCCCAGCGACGAACGTTATAAAGATCTTATCGGGACGAAGGTATTATTGCCTCTTGTAAATCGTGAGATACCTATCATCGCAGACGAATATGTCGACATGAGCTACGGAACAGGAGCTGTAAAAATTACCCCTGCACATGATCCAAACGACTTTGAAATAGGGGAGCGGCACAATCTTCCTCGACTACAAGTTATTGGCTACGATGGCAAGATGATAAATGTCCCTCCGCAATTTGAAGGATTAACCGTCGAAGAGGCTAGAAAGCGCGTTCTTGACGCACTGAAGCTAGAAGAATTCAGAAGGGGAGAGAGCAATATTGAACATGCAGTGGGCCACTGTTACAAGTGCGGATCTGTCATCGAGCCGATGCTCAAGCATCAATGGTTCGTCAAGATGCGAAGTCTTGCCGACAATGCCATTGCAGCAATTCAAAGAGGTGACATATCGTTCACCCCCGAGAACAAGGGAGAAATTGTCATCAACTACCTTCGCGAGAT
Source organism: Saccharimonas sp. (SeqCode) (assembly GCA_049293215.1). GTDB lineage: Bacteria > Patescibacteriota > Saccharimonadia > Saccharimonadales > Saccharimonadaceae > Saccharimonas. The sequence continues at coordinate 11,001 of JBATSI010000023.1, forward strand.
CAAAGACTGGAATATTAGTCGCCAAATTCCATGGGGCATTCCTATTCCCGCCTTTCAGAACGTTGACGACCCGACTGATTGGATATTCAATACAACCGTTGACGAAAAGAAGATAGTTGTAAATGGTACAACATACATACGAGATGAGGACACTCTCGATACCTGGTTTAGTAGTGGCCAGTGGCCCTTTATTACAACCGATTATCTAAGTAACGGACCGCTCGCTCGCTTCTATCCAAATGCCGTCATGGAAACAGCAGGGGATATCCTCTTTGCATGGGTTTCTCGCATGATTATGCTCGGGCTCTACTGCACCGACCAAGTACCATTCAAACATGTTTACCTACACGGGCTTGTGCTCGACGAACGTGGACAAAAGATGAGCAAAAGCAAAGGAAACGTTATCAATCCGATGGAAGCCATTTCTGAATACGGCTCAGACGCGCTTCGTATGGGGATCATTGCAAGTCGTTCTGCTGCGCAGCCACAGGCATTTAACACCGGTAAGGTCCTTGCCGCACGCAACTTTTGCAACAAACTATGGAATATTGCTCGTTTTGTTGAAGCACAGGTGGGTAGCACCGTGCCAACACCACAGCCAAATCCGCATTCAATGGCAGATCACTGGATTATACGTCAGCTCAATCAAGCCACAGCAACTATCGATCAGCAGCTTGATCAATATCGCTTTGCTGAAGCATCCGAGACGCTGTATCACACCATATGGGATGATGTAGCAGACTGGTTTGTAGAAGTATCAAAGGTAGAGCAGCACACGTCTATGCTTGCATGGGTTCTCGATAGCTGTTTGCGACTCGCTCACCCGTTTGCACCATTTGTTACCGAGACCATCTGGCAAGCCTTGAGCTGGCATGATGATATCCTTGCAGGTTCATCATACCCAACAGCAAGAGAATATAATGATATTCAAGCTGCGCAATTTAGTCGATTAAAGAAGCTTGTGACCGAGACCCGTTACGTCATAGGCGAATTACCTGGTAATGAAAAATACACGCTCCTGTATCTCGATGATTCACTTATTGCAGATAACGCCAATCTTATCGTGAAACTTGCACGACTAAAAGGCATTGAGCACGCCG
>JBATSI010000024.1:0-28511 GCA_049293215.1 Saccharimonas sp. (SeqCode)
AGTATGCAGAGCGTGGACTGGCTGCAAGCTTTCACTACCAAGAACAAAAGGAGTCAAAAAGTTATGTACGAGGCGATTCAAAAAAAGGCACACCAAGCCTACCAACGCAGCTTCAATGGATTACCCAGCTTCAAGAGATAGCCTCACGCCTGCGCGCTGGTGAAGATATTCCAAGGGAGCAGTTATCTATTGATCTCTTTGGTAATCGTATATTTGTCTATTCGCCAAAAGGAGATATTTATAATTTACCAGAAGGATCACTGCCCCTCGATTTTGCGTACGCCATCCACTCTGACGTCGCAAAGCACACCTACGGATTTCGGATAAACGGCAAGATGGAGCCATTCGATCGACCTCTTGAAAACGGCGATGTCATCGAAGTACTCACGCGTAAGCTATCATACCCTAAACCAGATTGGTCTCAGCTCATTACCACTAGTCACGCACGCAACAAACTTCGACTTCAGCTGAACAAAGTTCGCGTTAAGGCCGTCAACGGCGCCACCAACTTAACCGAAAAAATCATGCCAAAACGAAAGCCAACGGACCAAAAATAACCAGCTTATTACAACCCAATAATCCAAATACTATCTAATGCCCCAATGCGCAATTAAAGTGCCCACCGAGAAAACTCGGTGGGCACTTTGACGCGAGGATCCTGTCCATCAATGCTATCGACAGGAGGATCTATTTTCAGGTCAGTTCCGCGTCTCCAAGAAAATGCGTGGACCCCCTGGAATATCAGACCATATCCACGCCCCCAGGCCACACGAAACCATAGCAACTTGTCCGCGATTCACCCATGGACTGTATTGGGTAAAACCATAGCCAAGTGTCTGGATTGACTTGCAGGGAATACCGATGCGGAACTGTCCGCTTCCGTAGCTACATTCCGCTCGAGCGACGCCATCAGTCGCCCAACCCTTCGCGCAGCCACTTGGTGCCGCGTTTGCTGTACCCACACTTGCCATGGCAAGACCAACGACAGCGACGGCAACAGCAGCAGATGAAGCAACGAACCTCTTGGCTCTATTTGCAGACATTGGACACTCTTTCTGTGAGAAACTGAGAGAGACCTCTCTCGCGTCAAAGCTCTTTGCGGAGCAATGACACGCTTGAGACATACGGTCTCAAACGTTACGTCTCGCTCGACGCAACATTCTCATTATATGAGACCACCTTGCTAATTTCAAGTTAAATTAGCCGATTAAGCTTAATCAATGGGAGGTAATATCTACTCAACCCATATGTCCTCTTTGGTTAGTTGTACTATGATTGGAAATGCAGCAAGCGACAGCATGGCACAAAACAGATAAGTAGCAAGGAGTGCAGCCCAGAATAAGATACCCGGAAACGCAAAGACGATACCATTGCCAAACGCACCTATTAACGATAGTAGCAAATAGCTACAAAACATGCCAAGCCCAACAGCAATGATAGACAAAACAATAAGCGGCACGATAATTTCGATAACGAGCGAGCACACAAGACTTGCAAGACTGGCACCAAGAATACGAAGCTGAACAAGCGTCCGCTTGCGCTCGTCAATACCGCCAACAACACTGACAAAGAGACTGAGCCCACCGGTCATAACAACAATAGCAAGCGCGACAATCATAAGTCCACTCAAATTTTTAATAGGAGTAATAGTATCTTTTGTATCCAGATTATCAGATTGGATATCAACTCCAATACCTGTTTTGCGCTGGTATCTACTGGTTATATCCTCGACAAGTTGAGTCAAGCGATCATATGCCGCTTGATCCTTTGCAACTATCGTGTAGTTACTCGCAAAAATCTTCCCCTTAGTTGTACCAACGGGAATGGCTTCTCGTTGTAATGAGCTATTTTCCAAGCCATAGCCCGTAGCTTTGAGCGTCAGAACAACTGGACCAGGAAAGCTGTCACGACATTCTATGCGGGTACGTTGTTGCAATTGCTGACACGAATCATAATAATCCCCTGAAAGAGAGTCGCTTGCATCTCCATACTCTTGAAAATTCTGTTGGACATACGCTTGCGTCGAAAGGTCTCCGATTAGTCTACTGCGCTGCAATTCACCTACGAGCGCATCATCAATATTCTCGCTCGACATTGTTACTTTAATTTGCAGGGAATGCCAAAGTTGATTCGCAGAGACAGTATCACTAGAAGATGCTGCTTTGTCGTCTTGTATTTCACTTGAACGTTGCATTGTCGCCATAGAAGTGACAAGGAGAGTCCCCACAAAAAGTGCAATAACTATCCCGCTAACACTATGAAATGTGGTTCGAGATACAAATCGCAACCTATACGCAGCCATCACACCTTCCGCTCGACGTGCTATACGCGCCACGACAAATGACATGACATATGTCATGTACGGACCGCCAAAAAATATGCCAACGATAATAAGTGATAAAAGTGCTGCAACAAGAATACCGCCAACTCCCATATTGTCTGCATACCATGCTTTGCCATACATAGCGAGAGCAGAGAGAGCACCAACTCCCAATAATAGCGGTATCATTGTGAATACTGAGGGGCTCTTTTTTACACCATTACTACGCGATACTGTTAGCGGAGAAAAATTTGCCCGCTGAACGGCTTGAAGGTTGGCAAGTAAGACACATAGTACAACCAGGACACCAATACTACCATATAGCATTCCCGACAACCGTACGTCACCCACCCAGGATGCACCTTCGCCTAACGGTATATGCGCGAGCAACGGTATACCCACCCATGAAAACAAGATAAGTCCTACGGCAACACCAGCAAGGCTCGCCGGCAATGCCTCAACAGCAACCATTGTTCGCACCTGCTTTATTGTTGCACCCACAAGACTCAGCGCAGCATATCTTTTCTCGCGCCGTAGCATTCCTATGCGAGCAACCTCAGTAATAAGTATCAGAATAGGTACCGCGAGAATGACACCAATCACCATGATCGCCACGTGAAATAACTGGTTTTGTAAATTACTCCTTTCCTTCTGGTCGTTATACAGCATATCGATATCAGCAACAGTAGTCACGTACAGGCGTGCTTGTGGATTGTTTCGTGCGGTATCCGGGATGTAAAACAGTAGTAGTAGCGAATCTGGTGATGGCGCGAGCGATTCTGGGAACGTATCTTTGATAGTATATTCTTGATATCTCCTCTGGAGTAATTGATTTGTGTCAATGAGTCGCTTCAGCGCCGGTGTTACCCACAACTCATCCTGTGGAGGTATTGCGCTCAGCCCTACAGGTAATTTACTCCCTTGGCTCGCAACACGTACACCAACCTCCTTAATCGATAACGTCTGAAAGTGCGTATTGTACAAAGAAAGATAGACTGAGTCATCGGCCGCCTTCTTGTCTGCTGTCGTCTCGCGCGTCGTGGTAAAGAGCGCCTCAACAAAGTCCTCCTTCTGCTGGCGCGCCAGCCATCCCTGGCCCAAAGAAGCAACTATCAACAAAATAAGCGTCGCCAAGACGACTGACGCAGTGGTGGCGATAACGCGAAACCTTGACTGCTTGTTAAAAAATCTTACTAAAAATAAGGTGGTGCCCATACTTAAGCCCGCATCGTATCTGATACGATTACGCCATCTTTTAACAGCACAATCCTATCTGTATAGCTTGCTGTTTCTTCCGAATGCGTAACGACTATAACCGTTTTGTGGTACTCATGCGCCAAACGAACGAGTAGCTCCATTACCTTTTTCGCGTTCACCGAATCAAGGGATCCTGTAGGCTCATCCGCAAAGATAACTTCGGGGTTTATCGCCATAGCCCGTGCTATTGCCACTCTTTGTGTTTCACCGCCCGAGAGGGTATACGGCAGAGAGGAAGCGACGCTTCCGATATCAACATGCAACACCCACTCATCTGCAGCCTGGTATGCGCGTTTCCTTTTGACACCCCTCAGCAGCAATGGCAACGCAATATTATCACGAACTGGCAGCTCTGGCACAAGCGCTCCAAACTGAAAGATGAACCCAAAGCTTGTTTTTCGCAATTCGACGAGATCATCTAGTCGATAGCGGGCAAGATCTTTGCCGTCAAAGCGTACCATACCTTTGCTAGCAGCGAGAATTCCCGCCATACAGTATAACAACGTCGATTTTCCTGAGCCACTTGGCCCCATTATACTGATGATTTCTCCCTTGTTCACGTTGAGGTCAACTCCTCGAAGCACTTCTCTTGAGCCAAACTCTTTATAAAGCCCACGAACCGTAACGATGGAAGCAGTTTCTGTGTTTATGTGTTCTGTATACATATATTCACTGGTAGTATAACACATCTATCAGTAGGCTGCGAAACGGCTCATGTTTAAGAAACGCTCCATCGAGCGTTTCTTTCCAAGTTGCGGGATCGTTTTATTGTTCGTTCCAACGAGCAATCGCATCGTGTACAATTTGCTTTGCGCGATTAACATCACCAAATCCTTTTACGACAGTCGATCCTGGCTTTTTAAGATCTTTGTAGTGCGAGAAGTGGTGCTCAATCTGCTTCAAAAGTCCTGCAGGCAAATCCTCAAGAGTCTGTATTGCATCACCCGTATTTCGGTCATCCGCAGGAACAACAATCACCTTGTCGTCGACTTCGTTATCATCAACAAACTCAAGCACGCAGATAATCTTTGCCTCGAGATATATTCCCGTCGTAAGTGGCTGATCGGTGATGATCAACGCATCAAGCTCATCACCATCTTCATCGAGTGTCTGTGGAATAAATCCATAGTTTGTTGGTTTTGCAAAAATAGCTGGCTCCACACGATCGAGCTTCATAACCGCTCGTTCTCGGTCCCACTCTATTTTTTGGTAGCTTCCCTTTGGAATCTCTACCACAACATTAATAATTCCCTGGTCGACATCTCCTGGGGTAAGTACTTTATTAAAATCTGACATTCTTTGCGTCCTTTCTCTTACGTTAGTTCTATTTTAGCAAAATCTGCGCTACAATGGCAAAAGTATGATAACTTCCCGCAATACTCGACTTATCTATTCGCATGATTTTTTGCGAACAGCCATACATGATATAAAAAATGCCCAGGAACGCATCGTCATGGTCACGACAACGTTTCATAATGATTGTCCTGAGATAGAGGACCTTATACAACAACTCGAAAGCGCAACAACGCGTGGTATACATGTGACAGTACTTGTCGATACACTGACGTATACGGAAATACGCGGCTCTTTGCTCAATCTCCGTTCTCAACAAAAGCGAGGAGTCCGCGCAATACAGCTCGAACGCCGACTGCGTAAGGCGAATATCCATTTTCGCTGGTTAGGAAAAAATAGTAACATCGGTTTTACTGGCAGAACACACTGTAAATGGCTCATTATCGACGATATTGTCTATTCTTTTGGTGGTATCAATAGCGATCGTGTTAGCCTCGAAAATATTGATTATATGCTTCGAATAAAAGACGACGATCTCGCCAAAGAATTGATTCACGAAAGTCGAAATCTCCAGAGAAGCGACCAATCAAGCCGCGGCATGCGCAATCACCAGTTTGGTAATAACGAAACATCAGTTCTTATCGATGGTGGACTACCTTGGAATTCACTTATCTATCGACGTGCCTGTCAATTAGCAAAGGAGGCGACCGCTATAACGCTTGTTTCTCAATATAGTCCTACAGGAAAGCTTGCACGACTCATAAAAAGATGCCCGCAGCATACCCTTTATTTTAATCATATCCGTAATGCAACGTTTCTTAATTCAGTCATCCTTAGCCTCGGTCTTTTCAATCAACAAACCAATAGCTATAATCATAGCACCTATCTTCATGCAAAATATATTATCTTTACCCTAGACGATGGCACAAAAGTAGCGTTACTAGGCTCTCATAATTTTGTCTTTGGTAGTGGACTTGTGGGGACGCATGAAATCGCCATGGAGACCAAGAATCCTTATATCATAAGCCTACTTGAAGCATTTACGGCTCAACGAGTTGTATAGTATAGTGGTATACTTGAAAGTATGTTAGTTATAGGTCATCGCGGAGCTGCAGGACTTGCGCCAGAAAATTCAATGAAAGCATTTCAAGCGGGTTTTGCCTCAGGAGCTGATATGCTCGAGCTTGACGTCAGGCTCACACGCGACGGCGTACCAATCGTAATACACGATGCACGGCTTCTGCGCACACATCATCATGCCGAATCTGTGCATAATCTCACGCTGCTTGAGATTCAATCACTGACAGCAGCGCAGCCTATTCCAACTCTTGCAGATGTACTTGACGCATATTATGGTAAAATCTTGCTCAATATTGAATTAAAGAGTCGTGGATCAGCAGCATCCGTCTATCGGCTCATAAAGAAAAATTACATCAAAAAGAAAAAAGACTGGGATAATATTCTCATATCGTCATTTTATGCAAGAGAGCTTAGTCAACTGCGCAAGCTTTCTCCTGATATAAACCTCGCGTTACTTCATAGCAATAACCCATTCTTGTTTATCGCCTATCAAAGACGACTACATCTTACTGCGGTCGGTTTCCATCGTCTTTATCGACATCCGCTCGCACTTGAAATAGCACGACGGGCTCATCTATTTATTTATGTATACACTGTTAATCGCCCTGCTTCTTTTTCTCTCCTCGAAGAGCAGGGTGTCGACGGAGTAGTTACAAACTATCCAGATAAGTTTGTTGCACTACGAGACAAAAGACGCTAGGCGGCTTGTCGTTGTAAATATTCACGAATATTCAGCGCGGCCGTTGCACCCTCACCGACAGCTGTAGCAATCTGCATCGTTGCGCCACTTCGAACGTCACCACTTGCAAAGACGCCCTCGAGCGCCGTCTCTAGATGTTCATCGGTCTTGATAAGCCCACGTTCGTCAAGCTCAACCGACGTACCACCCAAGAAGCCAGTATTCGGCTTAAGTCCAACAAACACAAAAACGCCATCGCAATCAAATACAACACGTTCGTTGTTTGCAATAGCAGCGACGCCAGCTACCTTGTCCTCGCGTGTCACGATTTCAGTTGGTATTGTATGGAGATGAACGATAATCTTTCCCGCATCGACATACTTTTGTAGCTCCTTTTGAAGGACGTCACTCGCCTTTAGCGTGCTTCTTACAAGCAAATCAATCTTTGATGCAAATCGTGTCAAAAAAATTGCTTCTTGAACGCCCGAGTTGCCTCCGCCAACAACGACGAGTCGTTTGTCTTTATAAAAAGCGCCATCGCATGTCGCACAGTAATGCACACCCCGTGCATAATACTCAGCTTCTCCAGGAATGCCAAGTTTATTATAATCACTTCCCGTTGCAACGAGAACAGCTTTCGCATAGACATCCTCACCGTCAACGACAAGTCTAATTCGCTCGCCCTGTCGCTCTATGTGAGAAATCTCACCAAATTCTATTTTTGCACCAAAACGCTCCGCCTGTTTTTGAAGCTGCTCAGCCAAAGTAAGGCCCGCTATTCCCTCTGGAAATCCTGGATAATTGTCTACCTGATCAGTGATTGCCGCCAATCCACCGATAACTGATTTCTCATAAATAACCGTTTCGAGGTTTTCTCTTGTCGCATAAACTGCTGCCGCAAGAGCGCTTGGACCAGCACCAATCATCACAACATCGTGAATTACCTGGCTCACTGATACAACTCCGAATACACCTTCATCAGTTCTGTTGAATCAGGTTGCTCAAACGTCTCTGGCCAAGGTATGGCGAGAACGATAAATTTCAGAGGTGTATTCGCAGGAATATCATCACTGTGTGCCGTTTCTCCATATGCCTTATCAGAAGGAATAGTCAGTTCGCGAACTCCGCCAACTTTCATACCCACGAGCCCTTCTTTCCAGCCATCAACAAGTGACGCATTCTTAAGTCCATCAGCAATACTCAGTGGCGCTTTGAGTGTGTTATTCTCAATAGACTGGTCAAATATCTTTCCCTTAGGATTCCAGCCTATGTAATAGACCGCGAACTTTGTATCATCCTTGATTATTTCTTCACCCTCTCCCGCGAGAAGATCCTCGTGGCTCAAACTCTTCACGCTATCTCTGTCAAAACTGCCAACACGACTCGTGTATTGACTCAGTGTTGCATAATATTTATTCGACAATTCTTTTGTTTGAGCGTCTACTTTTGCTTGATATTCTTTATACTCACGAGAATACTTTTCTTGGACTTGCTGGGCATATGCTTGATCTTTCTGACTATTCTTCGTAGAAAGAATCATGACAGCAAACGATCCCATTGTTCCTACAACCATCACCACCATAATGCCTAATATCGCCCATCGCTGAGTTTTTGTTGTTGCCATATATCTCTTACCTCTCTTTGCTTTTATCAGTATACCAGCTCATAATCGAAAACTCTAGTGTTTATACCCTCTGTGCTGACGCTACTTGTAGAGTATATGCTGCAATCTCTTCCATGATCGGTGCAATATCTGCGTCGGTTAATGTTCTATCATAGCTCGTATATTCAATATGAAATGTCGTTGTCTTGCTCTTTTTATCATCTGGTTGATATATCGCAACTGGTTGAGCCATGATATATAACTCAGTATGTTTATCGAGAACTGTACACACAGCATCACTGAGTGTAAGAAAACTCACCGATAGATCTGTTCTTAGTGATATGTCCTGACTAATCGTCGGATACTTTGAAAGTGCATGATACTGCACATTTGACGAAAGCCACTGCGTATACAGTGCGTCAAAATCAAGTGTCCATGCCGCAGTATATTCTGGTAGCTTGAACTGTTTTATGACTGAACGTTTCAATTCACCGATAACACCCAAGATTTGTCCAGTCGTCGTCTGTACTGCCGCGCTACGAAGCATCTCAAAAGGTGCACTGCTATAGCTCTCCACTTCCACATGCTCGAGCGGCACGTAACGCACATCAACTCCTAAATCTTTGCTAAGCTGTGTGAGCTGTCGTTGCAGATAATAATATGCAGCACCATCTTTTCTTTCCTTATTTGTATATACCGCATCAATAAACGTGTGTTCTACGGGAAGATCCTCATCATTCATCTGATCATGTTTGGTATGCCCCTTGCCAATCTCAAAAAGCGTAAATGTTGCATAACCAGCCTTACTGTTGGCATGCACTTTGTCCAGAAGGCTTGGGAGAACATTCAATCGATAATATTGAAGATCAGGACTAAGAGCATTACTTAAGCGGTACGCCTGTTCTGGCGACTGATGAGCAGCGGAAAGAATATGTTCATGTACGAAACTATAGGTCAGAACTTCATTTGCTCCTATCCGAGATAGACTCTCTCGTACGATACGCTTCAGCTCAAAGTGTTGATTTTTTGGTGCTGGCTTGATAGTTCGTCGTGGGAGCTGTCGATCAATCCGCTCGAAGCCGTACAATCTACCCACTTCTTCAACGACATCTTCAGGGAGCTCTATGTCAGTGCGCCAATACGGAGCCGTTATTACAAGTTGCGTGTCGTCATATTCGCTTGGACGGCTAGTAAAATTGGCAGCTCGTAGGATATTACCAATCTTTATATTAGTAAACGTAGTACCAAGACGTTGATTAACGAAATCTGCACTTATTGAGATTTCACCGTATACACTGTCTTGCGTAGCCTGCTGTTCTGCAGGAAACAAATCAAACACAGTACTTGCTTGTATACCTGAGGACATATCTATAAGTCGTTTGAGCACGCGTGTCGTTTGTAGCGGCGATTGACCTTTCGTAAAGCGAGTGACAGCATCTGTGAATAAACCGTGACGCATACTTGTCTTGCGAATAGCATACATATTAAAGTTTGCCACTTCGAGCACAATGTTTTTTGTCTCGTTTGATACTTCGCTATTACGCCCGCCCATTACACCACCAAGACCCACCACTTCTTCGCCATCAACAATAACAATATCATGTGCTGTCAATTCATAGGTCTTGCCATTGAGAAGTGTCGTCTGCTCACCTTGCTTCGCCATCCGTACGCCAATCTTATGCCCGTGAAGCTTGTCGTAATCGTAAGCATGCGTTGGCTGCGCAGTCATAAGCATTATATAATTAGTTACATCTATGACAGTGTTAATCGGTTTTACTCCCAATGCCATCAACTGGCACTGAAGCCACAATGGGCTTTTGTCTACTGTAACGTTTTTTATCGCTACCGCGCTAAACCGTGGTACCAGCTCAGGTATATCATTACTCACTGCCAAATCTAGACCTTCGCCGTTTGCAAATTCTGGATACTGCAAATACCAATCTGGGTTTTTGAAATGATTGTCAACCACGGTAGTTGCAGAAGCCTCCGGCTGTAGAATAGCTGAAATCTCACGCGCAACACCTAACTGCCCAAACAGATCAGGACGGTGAGTAAACATCTTGTTTTCTATATCAATGATCACGTCATCGAGCCCAAATGCTTGAGCAAATGACATACCAGGCTGAAGATCGCCAGATTCACGAAGATCTTTCTCGGTCACTTCAACGATACCTTCATGATCTGTGCCAATGGCAAGCTCATCTGCGGCAGCCAGCATACCTTGGCTCAATACTCCGCGAAGCGGTCGGGCAGCAAGTACGAATGGCTCACTATCCTCAAACGTCGCAGGCACTGTACTACGCGGCGGTAGCCACACCGCCCACATATCACGATGTACATTTGGCGCACCACATACTACTTGAACGTACCCATTATCGTCGCGCTCAACCTGCTCAACGACTCCGCCATCATCAACAAGACACACATGCAAATGATCGCTGTTCTCGTGATCATAACAATCAACAACACGAACAATGCGAACATCTTTATACTTTTCATCAAGATGAATAACCTGTTCTACCCCACCAAGACGCAGGTTAATACGGCGGACTAGCTCATCCGTTTCTGGTAGATTAAAGTCTACTAGCTGTTGAATTATGTTTGTACTTACTCTCATATAGCATCTAACTCTTTCCGCATTCTATTATATATGATTTTATGACCTTCGTCATTGGGATGAACGCCATCGTATAAAAACTGAGTCGCATTATCACCAAACAGCGTAGAGAGTGAAACAAAGGTAGCACCTTCTCGCTGCGCAACAAGTTGTAATGTCCTGTCAAAATCCATAAGACGCTCATTAGTAAAAGAAAGATTACGACCCCATGCAACTGGACGCGTTCGCTGCTCATCAACCGGGAGTAGACCTACGACAACAATTCGCTTCGTATAGCGTTTTGCTATAGCTATAATCTTTTGCATCGTATCCTGAAATACCGATATGTCCATGCGAGCAGTTCCATCTTCAAGCGCACTATCGTTGCCTCCAATCGAAATGACTACGACACAGTTTCCTTTTGGAGATAGGCGGGCAGCTAATTCACCTTCAATTCTTGCCAATAAATCCCTACTTGTCTGCCCAGATATACCAAGGTTAAATACCTTCACGCCAGCTCCATCTCTGATGAACTTCATCATCTGGTCATGCTTGAGGCGATCAACCCACCCACCGCACGTATCAAAAAACCCCGATACGATACTATCGCCAAAAACAAGCCAGCGCGTACTTTTATCGTGTGATACAGCCATTAAAATTGCCTTAGAAAATCAAGTCGACCCGACTCAAAATATCGAACATCTTCAACACCATAGCGCATCATTACCAAACGCTCGATACCACATCCAAATGCAAACCCAGTGTATATTGTAGGATCTATATCTGCCATCTTCAGTACATTCGGGTGAATAAGCCCACACCCAAGTAACTCTATCCATCCTTCACCACTGCATACTTTACACTGCGGATTTTTTCCTTCACAAAATGGGCAGCTCAGAGCAAATTCAAAACTCGGTTCAGTAAACGGAAAATAGAAAGGATTCACTCGAACATTAAGCTTTTTTCCATAATATTCTTGCAAAAACGCTTGAAGTGTTGCGATAAGATTTCCAACGTTAACCTGTTTTCCTACATAGATACCCTCAACTTGATAGAACGTATGCTCATGACGCGCGTCCAAGTCTTCGTTACGGAATACTCTATCTGGTACAATTGCAGCAATTACCTCACCATGCGCAAGGTTGTCTCGATATTTTTGCAACGTGCGATATTGCATTGTGCTGGTATGTGCTGGAGCAATAAATGCCTCCGACTCTTTGTTCTTTTCAACGGTCATGAATGTGTCATAGTCATCACGAGCAGGATGTCCCTTTGGAAAGTTGAGGCTTTCAAACATATGATACTGATCGTCTATCTCTCGCGATTCTTCAACAACAAAACCCATACGTCCAAAGATATCTGTTATTGTCGCAATTTCTCGCATCAGCGGATGTATTGTTCCCTGGTCGCTAGTCAAAAGTGATGGAATGGTAGCATTCACATCCTGTGGTGCCGTCACGTCAATAGGGGGTAGATCTACCTGTTCTAACTTCTCTTCTTTTTGTGCAATAGCTTCTTCGATGCGCTGTTTCAGTGCATTGACCGCACGACCAAAAGCACCACGCTCTTGTGCTGGTAGTTGCGGGATTTTTCCGTATAGTGAGCGTAACTCGTTGTCGCGCAACACCTCACGCGGAACGCTCGACTGCTCCACCTGAGCTAATAACTTTTGCTGTAATGCCTCTAAATCTATCATCTCTATCAATTATATACCTTCGTTAGCTGTTTACTCGTACAACAAAAAGAACAAAAACACCAATGGTAGCCAGAAAAATAACAAGCCACACCCAATCAAGCGTTGTCGTTGCCTTTGTTCCCTTTAAATAATCAGAATCCTCAACGCCATCAACCGTTTTGGGCGAGCTCTCTTCCTTGCTGCGAGCATTTGCTTTTGCTCGTAAATCGGCAGCAATTCGTTGCTGCAATTCGCTTCGAGACTCCTCTTGTTTTATATATCTTCCCATACTCTTAGTATACTACATTTGATATGCGTGATTTATGATATACTATAGACATATAATAGATAAGGAGGATAGTAAATGGCTACAAAAAAAGCCGCTTCTACTAAAAAGGCATCCGTACGAAAGTCGGCTGCAAAATCTAGTAGCACCAATGTTCAACCAGCAAAGGTAGTAACAAAAGCTGCGCCTGCAACCACAACAACAGTTGTGCGTGAGCGTCGCGAATCAACTCTGCCAAGCAACTTAATCAACATCGTTTTCGCCGAGCTCGTCGCAACCTTTTTGCTGACGCTCGTTGCCGTAGGCACAGCCACACAGCTTGCGCCACTCTACTTAGGTATTGCACTACTCGTGCTGGTGATTTCCATTGGTAGTATCTCGGGGGCACACCTTAACCCAGCTGTGACATTTGGCCTCTGGTCTATGCGACGACTCAAGTCTGTACTCGTCCCATTCTACTGGGGAGCGCAGCTTCTTGGAGGAGTCTTGGCCGTTGTGATCACCAACTGGCTTACTAGTGACTCGATCAAGCTCAGCTTTGATCATTTTACCACCTTCAGCTGGCCAATCTTTGGTGTTGAGTTTATCGGTACCGCAGTACTGATGTTTGGCATCGCGGCAGCACTTTCGCATCGAGACTTGACATCAAGCGGTCGCGCAACAGGCATCGGTCTATCATTTGCACTTGCCGCAGTTGTCGCAGGATCGCTTCTTACGAGCGTTCAATCAGCTGTTGATACATCGTCAATTACTGACATCAAAAACTTGCCACATGAACTTCGCGTTAAGGGTGCAACTCTTAACCCAGCTATTGCGATTGCAGCAACAGAAGCTCAGGACAGCAGCTTCACCGGTGCAGCCGCAACAGCAGGTGAATCACAGCACAGTCGCTTCAGCGCAGAAGTTATCTTCGCAACGCTACTCGGAGCGGCACTTGGTGGAAATCTCTACCTACTTGTTGCTAACCGCCTTCGTGATTAGCACTATACGTTTGAATAAAATAACCTCGTTCATCAAGGAGCGAGGTTATTTTATTACTCATCATCTTGTCTTGGTTTATCCAGCGCAACAGGATCAATCTGCGCATTGCCCTCACCTACGACCTTCACAACATCTCGATCTATTTTACTCAGTTCGCGATACGAATTATTGTAATGTGAAACCGTCGTCGAAAGGCTCTTGCCCATCTTTGTCATCAATTCATCAAACTTCTTTATGTGTGTGCCAAGCTTGCCAACACGCTGCTGAATCTCTTTAGCTTGGCCTTCAATCTGTAAGCTTCTTAACCCCTGCAATACCGTCTGAAGGTACGCCAAAAAGCTCGTTGGACTCACGATAATCACGTGTTTGTCTCGAAATGCATACTCTATAAGATCACGGCTTGAGCTTCCCTGCCCAACTTTATTGATCAAAAGATCATAGTACAATGATTCACTAGGAATAAACATAAACGCAAAATCCATTGTATGTTCACGAGGGCGAACGTATTTACTCGTTTCGTCAATTCTCCCCTTGAGATCAGCTCTCACTTTCAGCAGGAGTGCGTCACGCTCTTGCTTTGTCTCTGCGTTTACCATTCTATTGTAGTTCTCTAGGCTAAATTTACTGTCTACTGGCAACACCTGCCCCCTATCAAGAAAGATAACCGCATCGACAATCTCTCCATCATCAAACGAATATTGCATCTGATATTGCGACGGCGCCAGTACATTATCAAGGACGCTTTCGAGATAATACTCGCCAAAAACACCACGCTGTTTCGGATTTTGTAATACATTCTGTAGGGTTTTCAACTCATCAGCCACATCAACAACGCGGCGATTCGTCTCATCGAGTTTAGCGAGTCGCTGCGTAACATCTGCAACAATTTTTGAACTCTCGCTTAACTGTTTTTGAATAGACGTTTGCATAGCAATACCCGACCGTTCCAACTTATCGCCAACCGTTTGTTGCATAGCGGCAACCACCCTCGAAAGTTCAGTAATATCACTTTTTAAATAATCAACAGGTTCTTGGCGAGTATTACTAAGCTTGCTAATAAGCATAAAAAATATAGCACCAAACCCAAGGACGAGCACAACAATAATCACAATGAGTACTACTTCTGTATTCATATACCTTTAGTATAGTCTAGAAACGATTATTTGAGCAACTCTCTACGCTGCGACAAATCGGATCAACACAATCAAGGCAAGCAAAAAAGCTCCAGCCAAAAGCAGTGATCGGATTCGTAAAATCCAAGAAAATACACCATAGCTTAGCGCAAACAATCCACCACCTACAACAAATGCAAAATACCAAGGCATTGCGAACAACCATCCAAATACGGCCCAAAGTGCAACTACCGTTGCAATCACAACAAGAAGCGGGCGGTATACTCGTAAACGGGCAAGCAGAAGAACACCTACGATTGAAGAAATCGCAACAGACACAACCGTAGCATACAGTGGAGCTTGGCTACACCCGGTCATACCTGGACGACAGAGGATTGCAGAAAAAACAAATTTGTTGAATATCAATGCCACCCCTACAGCGAGTAAACCTACTATCAAACCTCGCAATAAAACATGAGCTAGCTCTATAGTAGACATACCCACTAAACGACTCGGTGCTGCCGCGGTGCTTGTGTGAGTTGTTGGTATTGGCTGTTCCATTCCGCCTCCTTATACCAACTATTATACTATTTTCTGGATTTTTTTACCAATTTACGTCGAAACTTTGGTATGCCGTCTATATACCATAGCGCGCCAATGCCTGCAACAATAACACCACCAGCAATATCAAGTGGCGTATGAACGAGCGCAAGCACTCGTCCAACACAAACAAGCACTGTTAATGTTGCCATTATGCCCACAAGTGTACGATTTCTCGTTGCATACCACACAGCAAGCGTAAGAAAGGTCGCAAATAATGCGTGATCAGAGGGAAATCCAGGATTGTTCAAATATGAGGCGCCTGCTTCGCTACCCATCAGCTCAAACGGACGCAACGCCGCTGGCTGCCATAGTGTCGCAACCATCTTCGCTACCCAATATGAACTAATGCCAGCCATAAATATACGCGCGTATGTATCGTACACATTTTTACGATGAACTCGAAAAAGCAAACTATACCCAGCCAGCAAGGCAATAAGAACCATTAATCCATCAGCTAAAAAACGAATGATCATATCCATATTTGTATCATATCATACTTATGCTCATCTTTTTGCTGACAGCTTTATAGGAGCATTGCGAACATCCTTTGTTGGACTAACAATCATTGCGACAACCGCTTCAGCAAATTTCTCTGCAATCGTCTTCTGATTTTGTGGCGCTGGCCGCTCAACTCGAGGAGGCTTTTGCATCACTTTCTTGATGGACTTTTTCGGCTCTTCCGTTTTTCGACGCAGATCAGCAAATACAAGGCTCTTTGAATCATCTAGTAAATCCTTTTTATACGATACCGGCCCACTATCGTAGTCACCACCGGTAGTAAGTAGCTCCTGCGCCTCTGGTCCACCAGATGCACAATCACCCGTTCCCTTCGCTTGACACATTTCCGCAATAGGGCACATACCACATACCGCTGCACCAAGTCGCTCTTTTGCAACCTGCCGCGCTTCCTCTTGCATTGCCGCAATTTGTTCAGCAGATGGACGCTGCAATTGCTTTTCTTGCAATGCTACCATTCGAAAAACACCTCCGTTGAAATAGCTTCTTTTGCTACTCCCTGCTCAACGAGAGATTGCCACATGGCGCGTGTAAATGCGACCGATCCACACACCAAATACCGAGCGTCCGGCTGCCACTGCGTTACGCCGCCGAGCGTTATGCGTCCATGCCTCGCCGGTATCGCCGTATCGTCTTCTTGGGTAATATAGTGCTCTACTGAAATAGTATGATACTGGGCAGTATACTCTGCTAGTTCTTGCCTAAAAACGATATCGTTTACCGTTTTGTTGCTATAGAGCAATCGCAATAGCCGCTGAGGATTATGTGTCAACTCATACTTCAAGACGCTCCATATAGGACTAATACCGACGCCACCAGCAATACATACGAGCGGCTTGTCTGTGAGCGGATTAAAATAACCATAGGCTGGCGAAATATGCATAGTATCACCTGGCGTTAATCTATGTAAATAGCCTGAAAATTCACCAATACTCTTTACGGTAATACTCATCTCTGGCTCATCTGGAGAGCTCGAGAAACTATACGCCTTACCTTCGCGAGTTGTAGAATCTTCTATATATACTGTCGTATACTGCCCAGCAGTATACTCAAGCGTTGTACCGTCCAAAAGCGTGAAATACACCGTTGAAACATCTGGTGTTTGTCGTAAGATTCTTGTTACTTTTGCATCAATCACTTTCATCAGTGTACAACGCACTCCACAACATATTTTTTCATTATTGTTTGTGCTTCCTTCATTTCATCATCAGAAAACGTCTGTTCATCCCAAAAGCGGCCGCTCACCAAGTTTCCACTAGACACAAAGTGCTGCAAGGCAAATCGTTTTGCACCCTTGACCATAGCACCAATCGCTTCAAAATCATGCGGCTCAAGTTGACTCCGAACAATTGTCGTCCGAAATTCATGATCCACTCGCTCGCGAATGAGGTCAATACACTCCTGGATAGCATCGGTATCGATTGGTCGAGCAGCAATTTCAGTGTATTTATCTATTGGCCCCTTGATATCCATCGCAACAAAGTCAAGCAAACCTTCATCAAGCATATCGCGCAGCATCTTCGGATGAGTGCCATTTGTGTCAAGCTTTACAAGGAATCCCATATGTTTTATCTTTCGTAGAAACTCTGGCAGATCTTCGTTCATTGTTGGCTCACCACCGCTTACCGCAACACCATCAAGCAACCCCACTCGTGTTTTCAGAAAATCAAGGATTTCTTGCTCCGGGATTGCACCAATGTACTGTTCTGGCAGTACAAGTTCAGGGTTATGACAGTAGCCACACCGCATATTACATCCGATCAGAAATATAGCGGCAGCAGTGTGTCCTGGATAATCAATCGTGCTAAATTTTTGAATACCGCCAATTTGTACCATATTGTTCGTAGGCTGAGGCGCCTACCATCTGCGCCTCAGCACCTTCATGTTATCTTTCTTGTTTGGCCTTTACGCTGTCTGCTGCTTTGTCATAGTGATGACGCATTGCAAATTCAGCCTTTTTGCCTTTATTCCATTGCTGCACTGGACGCAAGAAGCCAACAACCCGTGAGTAAATCTCGCAAGCTTCTTGACAGGTTGGACATACTTCCTGTTCACCCCTGAGATATCCGTGATTTTTGCAAACACTAAAGCTTGGACTAAACGTGAAGTATGGCAATCGATAATTTTCACACACTTTCTTAACAAGACTTCTGAGCGTACGAGGGTCATCCATGCGCTCACCTAAGAAAAAGTGTACAACTGTTCCGCCAGTATACTTTGTCTGTAAATTATCCTGTAAATCGAGCAATTCAAACAAATCGTCAGTGTAGTTAACTGGTAGATGGGTGCTATTTGTATAAAACGGTGCCGGTACCGCATCTCCGACGCCATTCGCAAAGTGTGCGGTTTTTGGAAAGTCTTTTTGATCCATTTGCGCCAAACGATACGTCGTCCCCTCTGCTGGCGTCGCTTCAAGATTATAGTTATTACCCGTTTCTTTTTGGAAACGAACCATCGTGTCCCGCATAAAATCAAGCGTTCGTTCAGCAAATGCCTGCCCTTCAGATGAACCGATATCCGACCCAAGCAAGTTTTCCGCCGCCTCATTCATGCCAATAAGGCCAATGGTGCTAAAGTGGTTCTTCCAATATTCGTTAAAACGCTTCTTGATATCGCGCAGGTAGAATTTCGTATACGGATAAAGGTTTGCATCAGTCAAACGCTCAAGTGTTTTACGCTTCACCTCGAGACTTTCTTTTGCCTTCTCCATTAAATACTCAAGTCCTGCACGAAACTCCGTCTCGTCATGTGACTTTAGTGCAAGTCGTGGCAGATTTATTGTCACAACACCGACACTTCCCGTCATAGGGTTGCTACCGAACAGCCCACCGCCTCGATATTCAAGTTGACGGTTGTCAATCCGTAGTCGGCAGCACATTGAGCGAGCATCTTCTGGGCTCATGTCACTATTCACAAAGTTGCTGAAGTAAGGAATCCCGTACTTCGCACTTGCTTCCCAGAGGTTTTCAATGACTGGATTATCCCAGTTAAATTCCTTTGTGATATTGTACGTTGGAATCGGGAAGGTGAATACGCGGCCCGAAGCATCGCCCTCACACATCACTTCAAGAAAAGCTTTGTTGAAGATATTCATCTCATCTTGGTAGTCGCCATAATTTGTATCCATCATTTCGCCACCAATCACAACAGGGTTTCCCGCCATGTGCTTCGGGCACTCAAGGTCAAGTGTGATATTGGTAAACGGCGTCTGAAATCCTACACGCGTCGGAACGTTCACGTTGAAGACAAACTCTTGCAATCCCTGTTTAACCTCGTCGTATGTCAGCTTATCGTGACGAATAAACGGCGCGAGAAGTGTATCGAAATTACTAAACGCCTGCGCACCAGCCGCCTCTCCTTGAAGCGTATAAAAGAAATTGACCACCTGTCCAAGCGCTGTACGAAAATGCTTTGCCGGCTTACTTGATATTTTATTCGCTACACCAGTAAAGCCCACTCGTAGCAAATCCGTGAGGTCCCATCCAACGCAATAGACACTTAAAAGATTAAGGTCGTGGATATGCATATCACCCGATTTGTGCAGTCGACCAATTTCTGGACTGTATACTTTATTAAGCCAATATGTCTTGCTTACCTCGCTTGATATGTAATTATTCAAGCCTTGGAGGCTATAGTCCATGTTTGAATTTTCGTTAACACGCCAATCAAGGCGAGAGAGATACTGGTCCATGAGATCAATATGCGCGCTTGCCGCAATATCGCGAAGTTTCTTGTGCTGGTCGCGGTAGATGATGTATGCCTTTGCCGTCTTCTTATACGACGATCCGATTAGGACATCTTCAACAATATCCTGAATCTGTTCAACTGAAGGAATCTTATTTTTTAAGATTGATTCAGCCTGAGTAATAGTTTTTTGCGCAAGCTCATACGCTTCGTTCTCAGCAAATTCACCAGTCTCAAGTCCCGCTCGCTCAATGGCTGACATAATCTTTTTGTCGTTGAATTTGACGACTCTTCCATCGCGTTTTTTAATCTTCTGATACATGACCCCTCCTATATATGCGTCCAACAAACTATCTACCAGTTCCTGACCGCAGTTGTTTACGTTTTTGTTGATTTTTGCCTACCTTCCCTCCCAGTCCGGTAAGTCTATCTACACTATATATAGTGCTTAAGTACTAATATAACGCTCTATATAGCGGGTGTCAAGCATTTTTATACACTATTTTTATTATCGATTTGCCTCTGTTAAAAACGAAAGGCTACCTCCCGTTACAGAGGTAGTTATTCGTGGTGTCAAATTGTTGTAATATTTAGACCATTCGTGTTGCACGTGTCAAAACATATCTATCAATACGATGAGACGACCAGCCGCGCTGCTTCAAATCATTGCGCAACCAACCAACGAGTGCCATACGAAATGCCCTTTTAGAGAGTCCCGCCGCGACGATTATATCGTCAAAGCTCTTCGTTTTACGTAGTTGTCGAAACTCATACGCTGACATACCCAGGATTTCCGCCCTAAGCTCTCCCTTTCGGTCATGTCGCTGAAGTAATTTGTCAAATTGCGATTCTCGTTTCTTCTTAGGAACAACCAACTGGCTTATCCCTGGCAAGGCCGCCGCCACTGTTGCTGTCACTAAAAGTGTCGTCACCTGCTTTGTTGATAGTTTCATATCCTACCCTTTCTCAAGCAGCTCAATTGCTGCTTACGCTATTATTGTAACCCGTGAAAACCCGTGAAAAGAAAGTAGTTTTTGCAACACATTTTTTACAAATCTGTGCTTTCCTGTCACAACAAGATTATGACATGCCATGCATAAATTATGCTTAAATTATTATATTTACTGCATTTCGTTATTCTGATACAGTAGCTACAGTCATGGGTAAACAGCAAGCATACAAACTTCTCTACTACGCTATGCTTATTGGTGCGCTTTACACTGTCTCTGTAATGCATAGTAACCTTTCAAGTATCCCCATTGTCGTGACTGGGTTTTTCATTGTCATCATACTTACTCTTGCTGCTATTTATTTTCAGGTAAAAAGCCGTTCGCACGATAATAATATTGAGCAATAAATTCTTAAGTGTTATAATGATCTAGCACGGTCATATTGGGATGTCGCCAAGTGGTAAGGCACCAGGTTCTGGTCCTGGCATTCGGGGGTTCGAATCCCTCCATCCCAGCCAAATTAGAGAAAAAATCCGAGAGGTCGCCCGCACGGGCGGCTTTTGGGTTGGCGGCGCGCAGCGCCGACCAAGCGGTTTCAGGGTGTGATTTGATTTTACCGTCGCTGAAAGCGACGATATTTTTATCTTTTAGCAATAGGTTCGACCCGAATATTTCCAGCAACAGCGCTTTTTGCGCGTCAAAATCCCGACTCTCGACAATTTTACGGATTGAACCTGTTGTTAAAACCCAGCGGCGCATGGGTTCGACCCACGCCGTACCGCCACGCTCCAAACGAGCTAATTGCTCGTCAAAAGTTGCTTGCTGGCTCATCAACTCGGCTTTCTTTTCGGTGAACGTCTGTCGGTCAACCACTTGGTCAAGGTAACTATCTAAAAGCAACTTTTGTTTGGCGGTCAAATCGGCGACTTGTCGCCGTAAATCCTCACTGGCAGACAAATTATGACTACTTTCGGCGCGCTCGTCCGCCTCGATTTTGCCCAGTAGCCACGCTATCGCCTCGCTTGGCAGTGAATAGTCTAGCAGCAACGCCGAAAGTTGTCCCCATAGCACCGCCTCTCGGACTGCTGGCTCGCTACATTTGACCGCCTTGTTTTTGCGGCTACATCGATAATACGTCCACTCGTGATGATTGCCGTTCTTTTGCGTCCTCGTCTTTGTTTCCGCCGTAATGCCCATGCCGCAAGAACAATGCAGCAAGCCCAGAAAAGGAATGACAGGACGCTCGGCAGCCGTAGGCTGCGCATGTCCGCGCCGCTCCATGACGCGGTGGCATTTGTCGTACAAAGATTTTGAAATGATCGTCGTATGTTCGCCTTTATGCAGCTCGTCGTTATACATAAAATAACCGTAATAAAAAGGATTTTTCAAAATCTTTTTTATGCGGTCATCTTTTATCTTGTTGCCGCCGCGCTTGATCGCGCCCTTGCGCTTGTTATAGCGACCGTCCGTCTTAACGCCGTTGTCATACAGATATTGCGATATTTCGCTCATTGTCTTGTTGCCCTGCGCGTACAACTTGAAAGCCTCGGTAATTTTAGGCGCAACGCGCCTATCAAGCACAATCCGCTTGGTGTTTTTGTTATTTATATAGCCAATCGGCGCAATGCCTGGCATTTCACCGCGTCGAACTTTTGTTCGCAAACCACGCTTGACGTTTTCAGAGAGATTATCGACAAAATGCTTGCTCTGGCTAAACTCCAGCGACAGCATATACTTGCCCTGCGGTGTATTCTCAAACCAAAATCGCGGAAACTTGAGATCGACAAGTATGCCCTCGTCGAGCAGGTATAGCAGTAAGCCACTATCAACAGGATTGCGCGACAATCGGTCAGGCAGCCATGAAATTATACCGTCCGCCTCGCCGCGTCGTATGCCGTCGATGATTTTGTTAAACTCTGCGCGACCTGGGCTTTTGGCGGACTGCTTTTCGATAAATACTTTGACAATATCGAGGTCGTCGCGGCGCGCCAGCGCCCAGCCCTCGTCAAGCTGCGAGCCAACAGACAATACCTGACGATCTTCTGCGTCGGTACTCTTACGCGCATACAGGTAATAGCGCAATCTTCGCCACTCCATACACCCCACCTTTCATTTAGAACTCAAAAGACCGTTCCGCTGGAATTACAATTCGACTTACGCCAAAAAGTTGCGAAACGGTCATTTGAACCATAAAAAACGGCGCAAAAGTCATAAATTGTAATTCCACTTTCTATTATAGCATGAGCAGCCTCGGCGTAGCCGAGATAAAAATGTGCCAGTGTTAGCACTGGCGTAAAATCAAATCACCCCCTGAAACCGCTTGGTCGGCGCTGCGCGCCGCCAACCCAAAAGCCGCCCATGCGGGCGACCGTTTGGATTTTTCTCTAATTTGGCTGGGCAATCGGCACCGACTTTTCAACCGGTCAATTTACCAGCTTCGTACATACACCCGGATCAACCTGGCTTGTTACCTTCAATCTAGCATGGCTCGCGCTTGGTTTTTACGCACTTTGGACGCTCGGCTATAATCGGCTCAAACTTCCCAGGATTTAATAGTTTAACGACGCCGTAAGCCGCCGTGTGCCCTGAGGGCGTTGACTATAACGACCGCGTCAACAAACTCCTGAAGGCCTGCGCCAACAACTGCTGGAATTCTTCCTGTCGCTGCCACCAACATAAGTATAATGCTGATTGCGATGCCTAGAAGTACGCTTTGTAGTGCGATACGTAGCGTCTTCTGCGCAATCGCAATCGCCAGCGGTACGCGCGAAATATCGTCAAGCAACACTACAACGTCAGCTGATTCGCTTGCGGCCGTTGAGCCGCGCGCACCCATGGCAACCCCAACGTCAGATGCGGCAAGCACTGGAGCATCATTGACGCCATCGCCGACCATCATGACCGGAGCTTCACGAAAGGCTCGTATAGCCGCTAACTTATCCGACGGTAAGCATTCTGCATGAATATCATCAATGCCCAATTGACCGCCAATCTTAAGAGCGGTTCTTCTATGGTCGCCTGTTAGCATAGCGACATGGTGTATACCTAAAGTTTTTAGACGCGTGATTGTCTCGGCGCTATTTTCCCGCACTGTATCAGCAAAGCTGATAGACCCGAGGTACACACCATCGCGCGCTGCGAACAATGCCGTTTTATTGATTTCGTAATCTTCAGGAACTTGGATGCCTCGCTCCTTCATGTATGCTTTACTTCCCACTACTATGGCACGCCTGTCAACGATTGCCGCAACACCTTTACCAGGCACCTCCACACTATCTTTCGACTCAGTCGTTTTGATACCACGATATTCCGCGTAGCGTACTAGCGACGTGGCCAAAATGTGAGCCGATGAAGCATCGGCGCTGGCAGCTAAACGTATCAGCTCCTCTTCGCTTACGCCATGAGCTGGTACTACTCCCCAAACCGAAAGTTGCCCGGTCGTCAACGTACCCGTCTTGTCAAATACAACCGTTTTAACACGAGCAAGCCGCTCAAGAATTCCGCCATTCTTAATAATAATGCCGTGCTTTGCCGACCGACTCATACCGGAAATAAGCGCGACCGGTGCCGCAATTAACAATGGACACGGTGTCGCAACAACCAGTACCTCGGCAAATCGTACCGGATCGCCCGACAGCCACCACGCCACACCTGCAATTACAAATGAAATTGCAGTAAAGGGTACTGCATATCTGTCGGCAAGCCTCACGAATGGAGCCCTTGAGTCAGCTGCCGCTTGGACAAGCTGTACAATCTGCGCGTACTGGCTGTCACTCGCAGTATGCAGCGCCTCAACGGTCAGCGCCGTATCGCCGTTGACAGTACCACTCAACAGGTGATCCCCGGGTGTTTTCGTGACCGGCAAACTCTCGCCAGTCAGCGACGACTCATCAACCAACCCGTCGCCCTCGACTATAGTGGCATCAACTGGTACAATCTCGCCCGGCTTTACGAGCAATGTATCGCCGACCGCAATAACATCGACCGGTATATCTACTATCGGCCCATCATCTCCGAGTCGATGAGCGATTTTTGGTGCACGCTTTAAAAGATCCGTCAGCTCTTTTTGGGCCCGTCTGTTCGCAAAGTCCTCAAGGGCTTCACCGCCGAGTAACATGAAAACAATTACAAGCGTCGCCCAATACTGCTCGACTGCCGTCGTGCTGATTATCGCCATCACAGCCAGAATATCAACGCCAAATTGCCCATTGCGCAATGTCTGCACCATACCCCACCCAAGCACTCCAGCAATTACTAACCCATACACACCAATCATCCACTGCGCCAACCAATCCATACCCATGAATACAGCGATAGCACTCGCAATACCGACTATTGCTGCTATGAGAAGTTTGTAGTAAAGTTTTGAAAAGTGTTTAAGTTTACTCATACTTCTTCCAAGTATACGATACGCCATCCATTGAGTCTATGTCCTGTAAGCGTATATCTTGAGTAATCCTATAAATTAGCCTGCCAATCTTGAATGCTAGTTTGATAGCAAATAGCGCGAGTATTGCCATTAAGACATATTCCATATATTCCCAATAGCTATACGCCGTACCTATGATCAGTAAGGTAGCAAATAAACCTCCGTGTCGAGATCGTCGCCTCATTGCGATGCCTCCGTGTCATTGTCTGCGTAGACTATGTCTAGCTCTTCTGGGTCAAAGTCTAGTTCTTCTGAAAAAGTTATATTCCCATGCCCTAGCTCCAGCCATTTCAGAGTAAAAATCCAAAAAATCGCCCATTCGGGCGAAGATTTGGATTTTTACTCTGAAATGGCTCGTCTTTACGAGCTTGCTCGAACCCATTTTCAGTTGCGAAAAAGTCAGGTCTGTCGGGTCGGCTGCCCGAGAGGGCAGAAACGGCGTGGTGGTCGTGGTTGTTGTGAAAATTATGATATAATACAGAGGTCTTACTCTTATCACCAATCTGACGACCATTGTATGTGGTTGCCGCGTAGAAACGGCACCGCATAAACAACTCGGCAACCGTCGGATTGTGAATGGGAGTAAGACACCTTGCGGTGTCGTTTTTTATTTTGGCACCAGAAAAGTGTCATGAAACGATATTTTAACAAAGCACAAACAAGTAGTAGATGGTTGGTACTTATACTGACGATACTTTGCCCATTTGTAGGCATTTACTTAATGGTCGATAAGCACCCTGATTTACTGAAAAGTCCTAAAATCAGAGCATTGACCACGACGTGGTTTACTATTTGGTTTATAGGTGTTGCAGGTCTAGTTTTCCAACCCACAAGAACGCCAAATACTGCTAGTAGTCAGCCTTCTAGTAGTATCAGTCAAGGCGAGAGCCATGACGAAACCAAGACGCAAGAAACGACATCTGAAACGGATGAGAATACCGATCAAAAGCAGGTACAAACTGAAGAAAAACCATCGTCAACTAAAGCACCAGCAGTACCCAGCGACGCTCAGCCACAAAAGCCAACTACCAGCAGTATTATGGCGGGCATTGCCATAAAGGAAGCCGAAAGTGTGCCATATGACCGTGCTAAATATCAACCAAACTGGAACGCTGGTGGTGGTTGTGATATTCGTGCAAGGATACTTTCCTCGACTTCATTAATATCAGTACAGGTCGGGTCTAATGGCTGTACTGTAAAATATGGCTCTTGGAATGATCCTTACACAGGGCAAGTTTTAACAGGTAATCCATACCGAGGTGACGGCACGGCTAACGACCTAGATATTGACCACATAATACCGCTAAATTATGTAAACTCACACGGTGGCTACTACTGGAATGATGCTCAAAAACGGGCGTATGGTTCGAGTATAACTGCTATGAATAGCGGCGTATACTTGGCAGTTTCCGCTAGCGAAAATCGCAGAAAAAGCGACAGCGGTCCATCGCAGTATTACCCGCCAAATCAAGCATATCGTTGCGACTATTCACGCAAATGGCGCGATACTGCCCGCACATATGCTATTTCACTTTCATCAGCAGATTACAATCTGATTGCAAATATAATAACCAGTTGTGGAGGAAACTAATGAAAAAAGCCAAAAAAGAACTTACTAAAAATGACTCAACTAATGCCAAGATTATATGGGGGCTTATTTTGCTCCCGCCATTAGGCATATACCTAGCACTAAAACACAAACCACATATACTCAAGAAAGTTGGTTATATCGTGATAATCGCTATATACACTCTGTTTTGGTTTGGCTTAATTTCCGCTATGTTCAGTTCGCCTTACGATTGGTCTAGCGAAGATAAGGCAACAAAAGACAAATATCAGTCTACTTGCGAGCAACGCTCTAACGAACTTGCTTCAGACACGGAGGAATATGCTGTTTGTAAGCGAGTTGGCTATCCTGTCCACGAAGTTGTAACTGAAAAAGAGAAAGTACCCTTCACTGAAGAACGAGTTGATGACCCCAGTCTTGCAAAAGGCGAAGAAAAAGTAGAAAGAGAAGGTGTCGATGGCGAAAAAACCATATTTTACACTGTAAAATATGAGAAAAATGAAGAAATATCAAAAGATAGAACTGGAGACAAGATAACCAAAGAACCAATTAGCAAACTCATCAAAGTTGGTACATATGTCGCCCCTGTTACTCCAGTTACACCAGTAACTCCTGCGCCATCACAGGCGCAATCGCCATCATCGACAAATAATACCTCCCCAGATAGCGGCGTTACAGACACAGTTAGTGGCTACTGTAATGACGGCACATATGTTACAGGCAATCCTTCTGCTCGAGGTAGGGCTAACGCGTGTTATGGATACGGTGGCTGGCGAAACTACTAAACAACCACGACCACCACGCCGTTTCTGCCCTCTCGGGCAGCCGACCCGACAGACCTGACTTTTTCGCAACTGAAAAAAGAAATTCGGCGGGGGAAATCTCAAAAAATAAGGCAAAGGGTTTTTCTGGTGGGGCGAGCGCGGGCTTGCCCGCGCAGGCGTTGGGGCTGAGCCTGCACGGCTCAGCCAGCATTGCGCTGGAAATAGGTTCGAGATTTTTCGTAGACTGTAGCCACAGTGTCTATGACCAGTAACAAGTTTGTGTTTGTTTATGTTCGCGGAAGCTTTGCTTCTCGTATGTCCTTATAGTTTCAAAAACACGCTATCTATTATACATAGTAAAGGAAGTATCTCTCTTACGCCTATCTGCATTATGGCTACCTTAGTTCAATATTCCAAACACTAGACGACGGATACCGCCAAGCTCCTACAGAGCCAATTGGGACGGGCAGGCCAAACACATTGTTACATATGTCGTATAGGTAACCCTGGCTCCAACCACTGTCTACCTGTTTTATACTTCCGTCTTTATACACAAATCCCTTGCCCGAGGTGCTTACGCCACCTATCGCAACCTTATTCAGCGTGACGTCATTACAGTACGTCAGTGTGTTTGCGTGCGTCGCATAGGATGTTACATTGACGCTTCCAAGTATTGCAAATAGTTCAGAAGCTGTCGTTGGATAGGCGTCGTGGTCTACGAAGTATAGCTCGAGTTGTTTACCAGCATTCATTATATCGTTCTGCACTATAGTATCATTTGCTCTATTTTGTATCCCATTATAGGCTACGATACTGATTGCTGCGAGGATAGCGATGACAACAATGACGATGAGGAGTTCAACGATGGTAAAGCCGCGTTTGTTTGAATGATATGTTTGCTTGGAATGTATAGGATGATGATAATTATAAGTATTGCTCATGCTTACATTTTAGCATACCCAAAGAAAACATTGAAGCGCTAGGGAATGAGGAAGGTGTGGACAACTTATCCACACCTTTTGTGCTTGACAAGGGTCTCCCCCCCCTATAATCGGGCTTATGGTTAGGATTGTATATAGAAGAAGGATAGAGAGAGCTGGGTTTACTATTGTAGAG
>JBATSI010000025.1:0-7873 GCA_049293215.1 Saccharimonas sp. (SeqCode)
ATTGCAATGGGAGAAAATAGACGTCAGATACAAGCGTTGTGCGATAGCGAACAGGTGAGCTGTTATGTGAATAATGGACGCATGGAACAGGTAGTCTCACAGGCGGCAGCAATAGCTCGTCCTGGTGATGTCGTACTTCTTAGCCCAGCAAGCGCAAGCTTTGATCAATACAAGAATTATAGCGATCGAGGAGATCAATTCATCGCAGAAGTGGAGAAGCTCTAGTTATGAAACGGTTTGATCAAACAGCACCTTCGAACAAAGGAGCGCTTGCTGTGATGCGCGCAAATCGCTCAAGCGACTACATTGTCTTGACGGTAACGTTTATCTGCTTCTTTTTAGCAACAAGCGCTTACTTCATTGCCTCCTATTTTCTCGACGAAGAAGTGTCTCGTAATGGAGGAGGGACGATAGGCGATTTTATGTTGGCTTTGCTGGGTGGTGCTATAGTCTTCACCGTCATATTGCTTATCGGAATGTTCCTTGTTCGCATGCAACGCCAGCAGGCTTTGGGTAACTCGCTTCAAGTTGAGTATAGTGATTATGCATGGCTTCGTGACTGGTCGAATGAAGTTGCGGCAGACCTTAGTATGCCGCGTGTTGAGATATTTGTGACACAAGATCCAGTAATCAATGCATATGCTTTTGGGTTTATGAAGCCCTATTGTATTGTTCTTCATTCGGGGTCGATTCGCTATTTATCAAAAGAAGAACTCAAGGTTATTGTCATCCATGAGATGGCTCATGTTAAGTATGGGCATACGCTAGCGTCAGTTTATTTGCAGCCATTTGTCATGCTGCCAGTTATTGGTGCGTTTGTCGGCTGGTTTGCTGGGTTCTGGTATCGACGCTGCGAGCTAACAGCTGATCGTCTTGCGCTCATGTATATGCAAGATCCAGAGCTTGTGAAGGAATCGCTTATTAAAGTGCATGTTGGACCAGATGTTGCAGAATCAATGAATGATGTTGCTCGTCAGTGGCTGCAGTATAATGCTGAACGTCCGATGAATCGTCTTGCGCAAACGTTTAGTTCGCATCCGTTTCTCGTAAGGCGATTGAGTCATATTGACGCATACGCGCCAATTATTGAAGGAGAGAAGCGTGCCTCCTCTTAAAAAGCGACTTGTTGAGCTCCAGATGGCTATTCAGACCGCATACGAACGACTTGATATTGACGAGAAGCTGCATCGGTTAAAGGATATTGACATACAATTAGCAGAGAGTGGTGTATGGGCTAATGTTGAACATGCGAAGCAACTCACGCGGCAATCGGCAAGCTTACGTTCTGAAATCGAGCCGTGGCAAGTGCTTCAGACGCAAGTAGCTGACTTGCTTGAGCTTCTTGCGCTTGGTGATGATAGTCTTGTGTCAGAGTTTGATGAGCAAATAACAGCACTCGAGCACGAATACGAGACGCGTCGACAAGATCTTTTGTTTAGCGGAAAACATGACGCGAAAGCTGCAATTCTAAAACTAAGTGCTGGGGCAGGTGGAACGGACGCACAAGATTGGACAGAAATGCTCGAGAGAATGTATCTTCGTTTTGCACAGCAGCACCATTTGTCTACTGAGCTTCTTGATCGGTCAGTTGGTGACGAAGCTGGGATTAAAAGCGCAACATATAGTTTTCGAGGAACGCACGCTTACGGATTACTACGCAGCGAGCACGGAGTGCACCGTCTCGTGAGATTAAGCCCGTTTAACTCAGATCACCTACGTCAAACAAGCTTCGCCCTATTAGAGGTGATGCCTGAAATTGATACGCCCGAAGAGGTCAACATAGACGAAAAAGATCTACGGATAGATGTATATCGAAGTGGTGGACATGGTGGTCAAAGTGTCAATACGACCGACTCGGCTGTCCGTGTCACACATATTCCGACGGGCACTGTAGTAGCGATTCAAAATGAGCGATCACAAATTCAAAATCGCGAAACAGCGCTTAAGATTCTTCGCTCAAAACTGTTACAACTCCAGCTCGAACAGCATGCTGAAACCCTATCTGATTTACGAACAGGTGAATCTGCGAGTTGGGGCTCACAGATTCGTAACTATGTGTTGCATCCGTATACACTGGTAAAAGACACACGGACAAAATACGAAGAGCATGATGCGCTGTCGGTGCTTGATGGAAAAATCGACGGTTTTATTACCGCCTATCTCGAACAGCCGCAAGAGAAATAACACGCTTTTGTTTATACCGTAAACCTGTTATAATTTAAGACGATGATTCTGTTAGATAGAGTAACAAAAGATTATGGTAAAGACGCGAAACCAGCACTGAACCGCGTTAGCTTACATGTTGAGCCAAATGAATTTGTGATTATTGTTGGAACTTCTGGTGCAGGGAAGTCGACACTTTTAAAGCTCTTGACCAGAGAAGAAAAGCCAACAAGTGGCAAGATTGTCGTTGGCGGCATAGACTACGACACACTAAAAGATAAGCACATCCCGCTGCTTCGTCGCAAGATCGGTGTTGTCTTTCAGGACTTTAAACTCTTACCGCAACGGACTGTGTTTGAGAACATTGCTTTTGCACTCGAGATTGCTGGCATGACAAATCGAGAAATTAAGAGTACAGTGCCGAAGGTTATCGACTTAGTAGGGCTAAAGGGGAAAGAAAAGCAATTTCCTCATCAATTAAGTGGTGGTGAACGACAGCGTGTTGCGATTGCGCGCGCTATAGTGCGTCAGCCTAAGATCTTGATAGCCGATGAGCCAACAGGAAATCTCGACCCAAAACACAGCTGGGATATTGTCCGTCTTCTCGAAAAGATTAACAGATATGGAACGACCGTCCTCCTTACGACGCACAACGTTGAGATCGTTAACAAATTAAAACGCCGTGTGATTACAATCGATCATGGAAAGATTACGAGCGATCAAGCTCAAGGAAGCTATCGGCAATGAGTAAGAAAAAAGATTCAGCAAGAGCCTTTGCGCAGCGCAAACGTTACCGTCGTCAATGGCGCACATTTGTGCGTATGTGTCGTTATGGTGTGAGTAACTTTAGCCGTAATGCATGGCTTACGGTTGCGGCGACGGTTGTTATGGCTGTTACGCTGCTTATTGTCTTTGTAACATTTATGGCACAAAATGCGCTGAGCGACACAGTCGTTACGGTAGGCAAGAGAATCGATAGGTCTATCTATCTCAAGTCAGGAACCACCGAGGTACAGGCGAAGCCTATTATCGATAGTCTCAATAGCCTATCAAACGTTCAAAGCACTAAGTTTATTAGCACCGAGGAAGCGAAAAACGACTTCGCTCGAGAAAACAAGACTGATGATGAGACGCTAAAAGCTATCACTGATGCAACCAATAAACTGCCTGCAACAATTCGTATTGAGCTAAAAGATGTGAATGATACCTCTCAGCTTGTTAATTTTGTCAACACAAATGAGACACTTAAGCAATACATTGATACGGCACGCCAGCCGGCTTTTATGGGTGAGCGTAAATCTGCGACTGATACGATTGCAAGCTGGACGCAGACGGCGCAGAAGGGTGGTATTGCAGCAAGTATTGTCTTTAGTGCGATTTCATTCCTTATTATATTTAACACTATTCGCATGGCAATATTCAACCGCAGAGATGAAATTGAGATGATGAAGCTGATTGGTGCAGATAAAAGCTTTATTCGAGGACCTTTCGTTGTTGAAGCGATGGTTTACGGCTTTATTGCTGCCCTTATTGCTACGGGTGTCGGCGTAGCCGCACTATTCTCTGTAGCCGATAAACTTCATTCGTATGGCATCACCATTCAGCCTACTATTGACATGGTGACGACATACATAGGCTTTGTTCTCCTTGCGATGATCGCGCTAGGTGCAGTTATTGGTGTTGTTTCGTCGCTCTTTGCCACGAGACGCTACCTAAAGATATAATAAAATATTACAACATTTTTCTCTGTCATGTGTTGACATAGCTATACTGCTTGTGCTAATATAGGGGGTAATGAAACATAGGTCCACCACACCAGTTTCGAAGGGTATAGTCACAAAGTCTGCGCTTGTGGCCGCTGCTGTTATATTTGCAGTAAGCGGACCAATTAGCGTTTCTTTTAATTCTTCAACGGTGTATGCAACGTCTTACGAAGAGTATCAACGGCAGATAGATGCATTGAATGCTGAAGTGGGGCAGTATCAGCAACAGGCAAATCAATTGAACGAGAAGGCAAAAACGCTCGAGAACGAACTTGCTCTCTTGACAAGTCAGAAGGCGGCCATCCAGGCGCAAATTGACGTGAGTCAAAAGAAGTACGATCAGCTAAAGGAAAAAATCGCTGAGACTGAGAAAGAAATCCAAAACAATAAAGATGCGCTTGGCGACACAATAGCTGATATGTATGTCGATAACTCGATCAGTCCGCTAGAGATGTTAGCAAGTAGCAATGACATTGGCGATTTTGTCGATAAGCAAGAGTACCGCAATAGTATCCAGTCTAGCTTATCGGGTACTATAACACAGATAAACACACTGAAAAAACAGCTTGAGAAGCAGCAGGTTGAGGTGAAGCGAGTTTTAGCCGATCAAGAGAATCAACGTAAGGCTCTTGCAGACAAAGAAGCTGAAAAGCAGAATCTTGTTAATAAGACCCGAGGAGACGAAAACTCATATAGAGAGTTGAGCGCGTCTCGTGATGCTGAAAAGAGTCGTCTTGTACAGAAGCAGCAAGACCTATTGAGCAATCGTTATGCTAATGGCGGTGGCTCGTTGAGCGGCGGTGGCTCGTTGAATAGTTATGAGGCGTGGATCGGTGGTCCTTGTTATATGGATGCTAATTGGAATTCTAATCGCTACGATCCACTTGGTTATGCGTGCGGTCAATGCACAAGCTATGCTGCGTATATGGTTAAGGCGAAGACTGGTGTCGATGCATCGTACTGGGGTAACGCCAATCAGTGGCCTGGCAGTTCAAGTGCTTACTTTTCTCGAGGTTCAACGCCACGAAGCAATTCAATTGGAGTGATATTGGCGCCATACGGAGACGGTAGGTATGGTCACGTTGTGTATGTAAAAAACTATAATCCGGCTACAAACACGGTTGATATTAGTCAATACAATGAGCAGATAAACGGTCAATGGGGTCTATATTCTGAACGATACAATGTACCAGCCAGTGTCTATGACACATATATCTATTTATAGATCTGTCATGCTAGATAGCGTCTTTATGTGTCGATAGGTGAATATACAAGAGGGTGATATAATCATAAGAGTATTTAGCGGAGGGTGTATTTGCTTTGGAAGACTATCAGCAAAAGACTGAAAAAAAGTTAGAGATTCAAAAAACAACAAAGAAACCGACTGTATCTCGAGCATCAGCATTTTTGCTTGCCACGCTGTTTCTTGCTGTTGGATTTGTTGCAGGAACGCGTCAAGACGAATTGTACGCGGCGATAGCTCCAGTGTTTGGTATTCGAGCGTCTGCTGACTCACTTGATTTACGTAGCGTGCAGCAGGTATATCGTGAGCTAAAGGCTAATTATGACGGTAATCTTGACAAGGAAAAGTTGATCGATGGAGCAAGCAGAGGGCTTACTGCTGCTGCGGGTGATACGTACACGGTGTTTATGGATAAAAAAGAAGCAGAGGAGTTTGACAAAGACCTTAGTGGTGAATTTAGTGGTATTGGCGCAGAGATTGGTCGGCGCCTTGATCAACCAACGGTTATTCGTGTCATTGCTGGCTCTCCAGCCGATAAAGCGGGGCTTAAAGCTGGCGATGTCTTTGTCGCAGTAAACAGTGACCCAGTGGACGGAAAGAATGCAAGTGAAGTGGCGGAGAAGGTACGAGGTGAAGAGGGTACCTCTGTAAAGCTTACGATGAAACGTTCAGGTGAGACAAAAGAATATACGATCATACGCCAAAAAGTAAATGACGCGAGTGTTCGAAGTGAGGTGAGAGATGGAGTAGGAATTATGACAATTTCTCGCTTTGACAATGACACTGGATCGCTAGCGAGAAAAGCAGCTGAGGACTTTAAGGCGAAAAACGTCAAGGCAGTTGTGCTCGATCTTCGTGACAATGGTGGTGGCTACGTGGATGCAGCACAGGATGTTGCGAGCCTATGGTTGAAAGATAAGGTTGTCGTCGTGGAAAAGACGGGAGACACTGTTCAGGATACGGTGCGAACACGAGGAACAGCGCCTCTTGAGGGGATAAAAACTATCGTGCTTGTCAATGGTGCAAGTGCAAGTGCAAGTGAGATTGTTGCTGGCGCATTGCAAGATTATGAGGCGGCAACGCTTTATGGTGAAAAAACTTTTGGTAAGGGTACAGTGCAACAGGTGATTAGCCTTTCTGATGGTCGGCGTCTCAAAGTGACGGTTGCGCGGTGGTATACACCACATGGTGTGAATATTTCAAAGAATGGTATTAAGCCAAACAAGGAAGTGACACTTTCTGCCGATGATGTAAATAATAGCAGAGATCCACAAATGAATGCTGCGCTTGAAGTACTGCGGTAGAAAAACCTTGTGCTTTTGCGCATCCTAGGGTAGTATAGAGGTAGTATGGAAGCAAAAAAGAAAATACTCTTAGTTGAAGATGATACTGCACTTGCAGCGGTATATCGATCGCGCCTTGAGCTTGAAGGCTTTGAGGTGAGTGAAGTACATAATGGTGAAGATGCATTGTCGGCGGCAGTTTCATATCGTCCAGATTTGATCTTACTTGACGCTATGATGCCAAAGATTAGCGGATTTGATGTCCTTGATATCCTCCGTAATACTCCAGAAACTACAAACATCCGAGTCATTATGCTCACTGCGTTGAGCCAGCCAAAAGACAAAGAACGTGCAGAGCAGCTTGGTGTCGACGATTATCTCGTGAAGTCGCAAGTCGTCATCGGTGACGTTGTTGCGCGTGTCAAACACCATCTCGGTCTTGCAGCATAAAGAATAGGCCGCGTATGAATGACAGGTAAATAGCTACGATTCGTAGCTATTTTAGTATTATTAAGGTAGTTGCTCCGCAAAACCTTGACAAATTAGTATAAATTTGCTATAATAAACTATACTAAATAAAGCGTAAACAAAAACATGAACGAACAATTACCACAATCACACAATGAAAACCGGCATGAACGACCACGTGTGAATGAAATACCTATAAATATTGAAGCTCGAGTATCGAGTCTTACTGTTCTACGGTCAAACGATGAGGAAGATACTGGCTGGAACCCAGCGAGTTTATATCGAGTGGAAGATGAGAGCGGCAGCGAGAAGCAGTATGTTCATATATATAAACCTACATCCGAAGCTATCCTTGAAAAAATGGTGCCACTCGAGAGGGTTATTGAAAAAAATCCGAATTTCTTGGACCGCTTAGAAGTGTACTATGGTGAAGAAGGACGTGAACTTCGCCGGCAATTTGAAGCGACGGAATCTCGAGAGCAAGCAGAGATACCACCACTTTCTATAGAGGAAATCGACGAGCAAGCACGGGCTCAGCGGGTGCGCGCGATTGGACTGTCTGCTATTGAAGCGAGACAGGTAGCTGTGTCGCAAGAAAAGCTGGAGCAGGAGGACAAAGAGAGGGCACGCCGTAAGCGGTTATTTGCTTTTCCTCAACCACGAGGACGTGATTCATATGGAAATGATCTTGATAGGCGACTACGCGTTACTGAGGAAAGTGAGGCAGATGCCGTTACTGCATATCGCTTTATGAGAGATAAAGTGCTAAAAGATATGATAGATGAGTATAAAACTGACGATGTGTGGCGCGAGGAAGATATTCCCGAGATAATGCGTACGAATGATGATTTACGTATTGCCGTTGGTTCCTACGTACTTGATAAGCTTAAAACGATGGATGGACTACCGGATCGCGTGTATCGCAACACTGAAAAGAATATAAACTATACTGG
>JBATSI010000026.1:0-23266 GCA_049293215.1 Saccharimonas sp. (SeqCode)
TACCTTCTTTTTTGAGGACTTTTTCAACTTCAAGACGAACAATTCCAAGTTTTCTTGTACTCTTTCCGAGGCGTTGCTTCATGATTTTTTGCAATTTGTGAAACTCTTTTGGATCAAGGTAGCTAAACGCAAGCTCTTCGAGCTGCATGCGCACTCGTCCCATACCGAGTTGATCTGCCATTGGTGCGAATACGTCAAGAGTTTCGCGGGCAATCTTTTGCTGTTTTGCTTGTGATTTATAGCGAAGTGTCTGCATATTGTGGAGTCGATCGGCGAGTTTGATAATAATGACGCGAACATCTTGACCGATAGCGATGAGGAGCTTTGTGAGGTTGTCTTTTGTTTGTGGTAGATAGCTTTCGAGGTCGCGCATGCCAGCTCGAGCTTGGCTGACTTTAGTTACGCCATCCACCAGAAAAGCAACGTTATGTCCAAAGAGAGTCTCAATTTTATCCAGCGTCGCCGGTGTGTCCTCGACGGTATCGTGGAGAATGCCCGCCACGATCGTGTCACTATCCATTCCCCAATCTATAAGAATGTGAGCTACGCTGAGGGGATGGGTAATATAAGGCTCTCCACTCTTTCTTTTTTGTCCTTTATGCATCTCGGTTGCAAAGTCAATAGCATGATCAATTTCAAAGAGTTGATTCTCTTCGTAAAAGGGCTGGGCAAAGTCGAGTAGCTCACGTTTATTCATAGCCTTATTATACTACGCATGAAGCTGTTGCGAAAAAAACACAGGCGCGATATACTAAGGCAAAGAGATAATGCTTTAAGGGGAGTGGGCATGGCAAATATTCGGGTAGCAATCAATGGACTAGGACTCATTGGTCGTAACGCATTGAAGGTGGCATTAGAACGAACCGACATTGAGGTGGTGGCAGTTAATGACGTGGCGCCGTTGGAGACATTGGCGTATCTTATCAAGCATGACTCAAACTATGGGACGTACTCACGTACGATTGAAGTGGAGGACGATACGCTTATTGTCGGCGAGCATCGTATTCGTGCGCTATCGCTGTCTGATCCGAGTCGGCTCCCTTGGGACGAACTTGATATTGATGTCGTCCTTGAATGTACTGGACAGTTTGCAGAGGTTTCTCGAGCAAGACTACATATCGAGGCAGGCGCACGAAAAGTTGTGGTATCGGCACCCGTTGATACTGCAAAGTCGATCATAATGGGTGTTAATGACGATGAATTACGAGACGGCGGAGAGATTATTAGTGCAGCAAGTGGTACGACAAACGCGATTGCGCCAGTTATTTCTTTGATAGATAAAAATTATGGCGTGGACAAGATAATGGTTACAACCGTCCACAGCTATCTCGCTCGGCAAGTATTGCACGATAGTATGGCGCAAACGCTTCGTGAAGGGCGGGCTGCAGCGGAAAACATTGTCCCTACAGAAATGGCAGCATCTCGAGCGATACGCGAATTGATGCCAGAAGTGGGAGCTCATTTTGGCGGCTTGAATGTTCGTGTGCCAAATCCGGTCGTGAGTTTAGCGACGCTTGTTATGGTACTAAAGAACGAAACATCGACGATTGAAGTAAATAATCTTATCAAAGATTCGGTAAAGCAGCCATTTTATCAAGGTGTTCTTGATGCAAGTAGCGCAGAATTAGTGAGTAGTGACTTAAAAGGAAACAGCCATTCAGCC
This sequence comes from Saccharimonas sp. (SeqCode), assembly GCA_049293215.1. Lineage (GTDB taxonomy): Bacteria > Patescibacteriota > Saccharimonadia > Saccharimonadales > Saccharimonadaceae > Saccharimonas. The sequence continues at coordinate 1,664 of JBATSI010000026.1, forward strand.
ATCATTGACTTACCGCTTACTCATGTTATCGATGGTACGCTTTTGCGTATAAATGTATGGTATGACAACGAATGGGGCTATGCGAATCGTCTTGTGGAGCTAGCGGCAGATGCTGGACGATTGGCGCATATAGCGTAACAATAACAAAACAATACTTTACAGAGAAGCGTATACCGCTTATACTTATACGTATGAAGATATTTCTTGGAGCAGATCATCAGGGCTATCACCTAAAGGAAAAGGTAGAGCTCTATCTTGTTAAACGTGGTTACGATGTTGAGGATATCGGTAATGATAAGCACGACCCAAGCGATGATTTTCCGCAATTTGCACAAAGAGCGGTGATAAAAGTTTTAGGTGAAGATGAAAAATTAGATCCTCGAGCAATTTTAATTTGTGGAGGCGCGCAAGGCATGGCGATGGCCGCAAATCGATTTAAAGGAATTCGTGCAAGTGTCATTTGGGATAGTTACGAAGCAAAGATGACGCGAAACGACAACGATAGTAATGTATTGTGTCTTCCTGCGCGTATTCTCGATGCGCCGGGTGATGATTTGGTGTTATGGAAAGATATTTTAGATACGTGGCTTACGACAAAATTTGCTGACGCACCACGCTATCGACGGCGAAATGCGGAATTGGACGCAATCTGATGACGACGGTTATTGCCCCGACAATATTATGCGAGACGGAAGATGACTACAAAGCAACGGTCGAACGTCTACATCCGTTTGCTGAGCGTGTTCACATTGACGTAACCGATGGTGAATTTGCACCAACTTTTACGGTTGGCGTGAATCAGCTGTGGTGGCCACAAGAATGGAAAGTGGATATTCATGCAATGGTGGCTCGCCCGAGCGAGTATATTCAAGCGCTTATCGATCTTCATCCTTATACGATTATTTTTCACGCAGAAGTCTCTGAAGACCTGCGACCATTATTTCAGCAAGTGAAGCAAGCGGGGATTCGTGCTGGCGTGGCACTTCTTCGACCCACTGTTCCAGAGACGGTCAAGGAATACATTGAGCTGGCGGATTATGTACTCATTTTTAGTGGAGACCTTGGCCATTATGGTGGAGTGGCGAGTATGATGCAGCTAGAAAAAGTACGTTTAGTGCGTAATATTCATCCTGAAGTAGAGATTGGATGGGATGGTGGCGCTAATGTCGAGAATGCTTTTAGTTTGGCGCAGGGAACGGTAAATGTTGTCAATGTTGGTGGTGCAATTAATAATGCAAGCGACCCACAAGCGGCGTATCGTCAGATGGTTGAAGAGATAAATAAACATAGCGTGATTTAGTAGGAGAGGTGGCAATGAGAGTACAACTGACGATTCGACAACTGGAGCAAAAAGCAAATGATATGAGGCGAGACATCGTTCAAATGTTAGAGGCTGCAGGGAGTGGGCATCCTGCTGGTGCACTTGGTCTTTCCGACATTGTTGCGGCGCTCTACTTTAATATCATGAAGCTTGATCCTCAGAATCCTGAATGGCCAGAAAGAGACGTGTTCTTTTTGAGCAATGGCCACACTGTTCCTGTTCAGTATGCTGCTATGGCAGAAGCGGGCTATTTTCCAAAAGAAGAGTTATTGACATTACGAAAGTTTGGTTCTCGTTTGCAGGGTCACCCCGAAAGGACAAAGTTGCCTGGTCTTGAAAATACATCTGGTCCACTGGGAAGTGGCATTAGTCAGGCAGCTGGATATGCGTATTCTCTACAATATTTAGATCATAACCATCGGCGTTGGGTGTATGTCATTGCTGGCGATGGTGAACTAGACGAAGGTAACATCTGGGAGGCGGCAATGTTTGCTGGAAAATATAAGTTATCTCAGCTTATTCTCTTTATTGATCGCAATAACATTCAGATTGATGGTCCGACAGAAGAGGTTATGCCACTAGAAAATCTTCGAGCGAAATGGGAGAGCTTTGGGTGGCACGTCCAAGAGATTGATGGGCATAATATGGAGAGTATACTTGATGCTGTTAATATGGCAAAGGCGATAGAAAATAGACCGAGCTGTATTATTGCTCACACTATTCCTGGAAAAAACGTTGACTTCATGGAGTATGACTACAAATGGCATGGTGTTGCACCAAATAATGATGAAGCCAAACGAGCGCTTGATAGACTGAGAACACTGCAAGGGCGTGTTCGAAGGGAGGAGGACTAGAATGTATCCATTGAACGACAATATATATACTGATTCGCCAGAATATGCGCAGACACGAGCAGGTTTTGGGCATGGACTACGACTTGCAGCAGAGCAAGATGAATCTGTCGTTGGACTGTGTGCAGATCTTGTTGAAAGTGTTAAGATGAATGAATTTGCAGATGCTTTCCCAGAAAGGTATATCGAAGTTGGTATTGCAGAACAGAACTTGGCAACGGTAGCAAGCGGTTTAGCTCGCGCAGGCAAGATTCCTTTTGCGGCAAGTTATGCCGCCTTTCATCCTGGAAGGAGCTGGGAGCAGATAAAAGCAACGATCGCCCTCAATGATGTTCCGGTCAAAATTGTAGGAGGACATAGTGGCTGTACGGTTGGTCCAGACGGTGCAACTCATCAAATGTTTGAAGATATTGCATTAATGCGTGTTTTGCCAAATATGACAGTTATTTGCCCTGGTGACAGTGTCGAGGCAGAAAAAGCAACGCAAGCTGTTGCGCAGACGGGGAAGCCAGCATATCTGCGACTTGCACGCGACAAGACTCCCGTATTTAGTACGAATGAATCACCGTTTGAGATTGGAAGAGCGTATGTACTTCGTGAAGGTCATGATGTAACGATTGCTTCGACGGGTATATTGACAGGGTATGCACTTCGTGCAGCACAGCTGCTTCAGACGCATGGCATTTCAGCGGAGATTGTTCATGTCCCGACAGTAAAACCTTTGGATGAAGAAACTATTTTGAATAGTATACGAAAAACAGGACGGGTTGTGAGCGCCGAAGATGCGCAGGCGGCAGGTGGTTTGGGCGGTGCAATCGCGGAGTTACTAGGAGATAAACTACCAACGCCACTCTTGCGTATTGGGATGCCTGATCGATTTGGAGAGAGTGGTGAGGGGCAGGAATTGATACGAGCATTTGGTTTTGATGAGGCGAGCGTTGCTGATAAAGTGGGTGATTTTGTTGATCGCGTTCCTAAATACCATCAGGGATTTTAGTGCAATAAAGAGTTCTTCCAGGGTACCATAAGTGGTATACTAGTAATAATTAGTTATGAGATATTAAGGAGGAATATGGGGCTTACTATCGCAGAAATTCGCGATCGAACGTTGCATGCACGACAATTGATGCAGCGTTCTCGACAGCAGGGGTTTGCTGTTGGGGCATTTAATATTGACAACCAAGAGACGCTTCAGGCGATCTCTCAGGCAGCGCAACATCTTCACGCGCCGGTTCTCGTAGAGGTAAGTGCGAACGAGGCGATTTCTCTCGGTGGGTTTGAAAATGTTCGCGATATGGTCGATAATTATCGTGATTTGTATGGCATAGAGATGTATATTAATCTTGATCATGCGCCAACGGTGGAAGGCTGCAAGCAGGCGATTGATGCTGGGTTTGAGTTTATCCATATAGATATTTCACAGGCAAATCATGACGCAACACTTGAGGAAATCACTGAAAAAACAAAAGAAATCGTTGAATACGCTACGTTTACGGGAGCACTTGTCGAAGCTGAAGAGCGATACTTCTTCGGTGATTCAAATGTCCATAAAGAAGCAATAGACTACGAAGAAGTTAAAAAATGGAATACAACGCCAGAAGAGGCGAGAAGCTTTGTTGACGCGACAGGTATTGATACAATGGCAGTGCAAATCGGTAACCTTCACGGGCTCTATCCTGTTCCAAAGATCCTTGACCTTGACCTTCTAAAACAAATTCGCGCTGTTATCGATTGTCAAATTAGCCTACATGGTGGTAGTGGAACGCCACTCCACTATTTTGAAGATGCGGCAAAAATTGGAGTAAGCAAAATTAACATCAACAGTGACCTACGGTATGCATTTCGTACAGCGCTTGAGAAAGTTCTTCGTGAACATCCTGATGAGTATGCGGTATATAAACTTATGCCAGAAGTATATGCGGCGGTTCAGTCTGTTGTTGAAGAGAAGATCCATGCATTTGGCAGTGCAGGTAAGGCGGTTCGCTAGCTCGTGGTTACGATTCTTTCTATTGGCAAAGGTACGCAAGATGTATTTTTACGTAGTGACGAGTTTGACTCGCATACACGGGGTAAAAAAATCTATACAGAGCTTCCTCTGGGTATTAAAATGGAGGTCGATGATGTCACGTTTAGCACTGGCGGGAACGCAACAAATGTTGCGACAACGTTTGCTCGCCAGGGACTTGATAGTCGATATATGTGGGCACTAGGTAATGATCCTGCTTCGCAGTCTGTTATGATGGCGCTTGATGCCGAGGGTGTTGATACGTCAGACGTTTTCGTTGATGATCGTTTTCAGGCGGGATATTCAGTTATCCTCATTGCAACCAATGGAGAGCGTACGATTCTCAATAACAGAGGGAAATCAGTGAGTAAAACCGGACGTGGGCTTAACTTTGATGCGATTGCACAAGCAGATTGGATTTATCCAACGTCGCTTGGTTTTGCTGGACTTGATCTATTACGTGAAGTGCTCGATACTGCGGAGCGTTCGAATACCAAGGTCATGCTTAATCCTGCTGGTCCTGAGCTAGCTGATCCAGAAAAGCTTAAACCACTTCTTGAGAGTGTCGATGTTCTTTGTACTAACAAAGAGGAGATGCAGCTACTCGTTCATGGAGAGACGTGTGAAGAGCTTGCTCTCCACGCACTAAACTATGCTCCAGTGGTGATTGTCAGTGATGGCCCCAACGGGGTGGTTGCAACGGATGGCAAAACGATTATACGTGCGGGTATGTATGAAGATGTACCGGTTATCGATAGGACAGGAGCAGGTGATGCGTTTGCGAGTGGGTTTTTAAGCCAATGGGCTAAAGGAAAGACGCTCAAAGAGTCAATTATTTTCGGGAGTGCAAATTCAACATCTGTTGTGACGAAAATTGGTGCAAAGGGTGGTATTTTGCGCCGAGGTGTCGTATTGCATGATATGCCGATTCATGAGCAGGAAGTCAAAAGATAAGCGAATATCGTTATGACAAAAGTTCTTCAACAAATCTTGCAGGCACAAGAACCGATGTTTTCGGTTGGACTTGCCCAGCTAGAAAAGATGTCGGGTCATAGTAATATTGATATACGATACCAGGCGTCGATGATTGAACGGGCTCACGTAATCATGAAGAAGCTTGGGCTTGATAGTCGTGATACTACTGCTGAAGAGCTATATCAGGCGCTTAACGCGAGAGCAAAACGTGACAGGATCTTTCCTACGAATAGTGATGTGGCAATCATCCTTGCAAAAAAGGTGGTGTCGTTTAATCGTAACGATGTATTGCAGAACATTCACAAACCGTTTGAAGAGAGGACGCTCGTAAATGTTCGTCGAAGTATTAAAACTGAGCTTCGGAAGCGCTACATGGCAGCAAGTATGCTTCCTGAAACGGCAACGCGTGAGCAGTTTATTTTTGCTGGACTGCAAAAAAGTATAAAAACAAAGGGGAAATAGATAATGAGATATCAAATATGTGTTTCTGGTGCGGCTGCTGGCGAAACGGTGGTGGGTGCGCATGACCAAGCGTTTGCGCTCGGTGTTGAGATTGCGCGCGCAGGAAAAACACTACTTACAGGTGCAACGGTGGGGCTGCCTCATTTTGCGGCACGAGGATTTAAAACAGTAAAAGATGCCAAGGGTGTGTCTGTTGGATTTTCACCGGCTGGTTCATTTCGCGAACACGTCGTCACGTATCGTCTTCCGACGCGTGAATTTGATTATATCAATTTTACAGGTCTGGAGTATGTCGGGCGAGATGTTTATTTGGTGAGGAGTAGCGACGCGGTCATTACTGTTGGAGGAAGAATGGGCAGTCTTCATGAACTCTCCACTGCTCTTGAAAGTCGTAAAGTCTGTGGTGTTCTCCTCGGAAGCGGTGGGCTTGCTGATTACACGGCAACGTTACTAAAGAATATCGAAGCCCCGGGCAGCAAGGATGTAATCTACGATACCGATCCTAAACGTCTTGTAGCCCGTATTGTTGAAGTGCTCGACAAAAAATATATTGATTTTGAGCACGATGATTCAGACCCGCAGGTGAGTTTGAAACGTAGTGGGCGGGGATAGATAACAGGAAAGATTACTGCTACAATAGAGAATGTGAATTTTAAGCTTCATTCAGAATATCAGCCAACGGGTGATCAGCCACAAGCGATCGCTCAACTGTCTGATGGTCTTGCTGCGGGAGCTCGAGATCAGACACTACTGGGTGTAACAGGATCTGGAAAAACGTTTACGATGGCAAATATTATTGCAAAACGCAATACGCCAACACTTGTTCTCGCTCACAACAAAACGCTTGCTGCGCAACTTTATAGTGAATTTAAGCGGTTTTTCCCCGATAATGAGGTGCACTATTTTGTGTCATATTTCGACTATTATCAGCCAGAGGCGTATATTGCAAGTAGCGATACGTACATAGAGAAAGATAGCAAGATCAATGAAGAGATTGATCGGCTTCGCCATGCCGCAACTGATGCATTATTGACGCGGCGCGATGTGATTATTGTTTCGAGTGTTAGTTGTATTTATGGGCTTGGATCACCAAGTGATTATCTAGATCTATCGATAAAGGTAAAAAAAGGTGAGCGTCGCAAGCAAGATAAATTTGTCCGTCAACTGACCGATATTCAGTATCATCGTAATGATATTGATTTTGCGAGAGGAACATTTCGAGTGCATGGTGATGTCGTTGATATATTTCCTGCTGGCCTCGACACTGCATATCGTATAGAGTTTTTTGGTGATGACGTTGAGCGTATTACTCAGATCGATCCTTTGACGGGTGAGATTCTCTCGGAGCCAGATTCATTCAATATATTTCCGAGTAGTCACTACGCAACGCCAAAGGATAAGGTCATGCATGCGGTCGAGGGAATTCGTTCTGAGTATAATGAACGAATCGCCTACTTCAAATCACACCATAAATATCTTGAAGAGCAGCGATTAACGCAGCGGACGAAATTTGATCTTGAAATGCTTGAAGAGACTGGCTTTGTAAAAGGGATCGAAAACTATAGCCGCTACCTCACAGGTCGTGAACCAGGTGAGCAGCCGGCAACGCTTCTTGACTACTTTCCTGATGACTTCCTGATGTTTATCGACGAGAGTCATGTGACAGTGCCACAAGTGCGTGGTATGTATAACGGAGACAGAGCTCGTAAAGAGGTTCTTGTTGAATATGGATTTCGCTTGCCGAGTGCACTTGATAATAGGCCACTTCGATTTGATGAATTTGAGCGACATATCAACCAAGTGATATACGTATCGGCCACACCAAGCGATTACGAGCTACAGCGTAGTCCGAAACCGGCTGAGCAGATTATACGTCCAACTGGGCTGCTTGATCCCGAGATAAGCGTAAGGTCAAGCAGTGGACAGATCGATGATCTTATCGACGAGATTCATCGCCGAACAAGCAAGCAGCAGCGTGTTTTGGTGACGACACTAACGAAAAGGATGGCAGAAGATCTTTCTGCACATTTGATAGAGTTAGGAATCAAGACGGCGTACATTCATAGCGAGATAGATACGCTTGAACGCGGAGACATTCTTCGCGACCTGCGTATGGGTGTTTATGATGTTCTCGTTGGTATTAATCTTTTACGAGAAGGGCTCGACCTTCCAGAGGTATCCTTAGTGGCAATTATTGACGCTGATAAAGAAGGGTTTTTGCGTAGCGAAACGTCACTCGTCCAAACAATAGGGCGTGCGGCGCGTCACCAGGAAGGTACGGTGATTATGTATGCTGATGTTATGACAGACAGTATGCGTCGAGCGATAGACGAAACAAACCGTCGCCGTGCGATACAGCAGGCGTATAACGAAACGCATCATATTACTCCACATAGTGTTGCGAAGGCAATCGATGAAGGCTTGCGAGCGATTATTCCGGCTAAAGATGATGAGCGTCCAAAAATTGACCTTAAGAAAATTCCTCGTGATGAGTACGAGGGATTAATAAAAGACCTTTCTGCGCAGATGAAACTTGCAAGTGCTAATCTCGAGTTTGAACGTGCTGCAGATTTGAGAGATCTCATAAAAGAGATAAACACCAAGCTTCATTGATGTCTCTCATTTAGCTGTCTTGTGAAAAAATAAGGATGTTATACGGAGAGAGTGATATACGAATGCTTTGAGCGTCGTCTGTAGATAGTGTCTCAATCGTCACTTCCCTAAAGTCTTTGCTATAGCCCTTCCAGCTACTGTTGAATCGACAGCGCCACGTACCCGGTAGTGGAAGGTGCAGTGCGTAATTGTCGATCCTTTTATCGTTGATGTTTGCAATAATGATGACGTCATCTCCGATGCCGCCAGTGTCCCATCGATGATAGGCAATAACATGGTTGTCGTTGTCGGTATGAAAAAGATTGAGCGACTTTCCGTGCAAACCACCAGTATGGTGATAGGTATTTTTACGGAGGTCAATAAGGTGCTTATGGGCAAGCACAATACCAGCATATTTCTCTGCACGACTCCAGTCGAGCGCCTGCCATTCATTGAAAGATCCTTCTTGTAAAAATTCAGAACCTTGTAATAGCATAGGAATTCCTGGTGAGGTGAGTGTCAGGGCATTGGCGAGAATAAGCTTTTCTTGGGCAAATAAGCTACCTGCATCATGTGGTGTGACGGCTTGATTAAGGCGTACTGAGCCATTGGCGGCGGTGTCGTGTGAGTCGCTGAAAACAACGCGTGCAAACATATTATCATCGTAGGTATGCGTGCTCTCGTAGAGCAGCCCATCAAGGGTCGGGGCCTTGCCTTGTGTCAATCCGAGGGCGTCTCGTATAGCATGGGGAAACCCTAACTCCCATTGAGCATCAAAGCCACATCCGTTGGCCGCGACAGGACGCGTAATTGCAGAATTTGACGCCGAATCTTCGGCAATCAAAAGTGCCCGAGGGTTAATTTTGTGAGCAAGTGTTGTTATGTCACCAAGAAGACTCCATGCATCACTAATATCATGTGCAGGATCATTATCTTGCCCTTCTTTGTTGCGCATGTAGATGGTTGAGTCAACGCGTAGTCCATCGAGACGATACTCATTAAACCACATAGTGACATTATCGAGAATAAACTGACGGACTTCGGGCCGCCCGTAATCTGGCCTTCCTCCCCATGGTGTATCTCCGCGCTCGTCATTATAAAAGTAAATACCTCCGCGCCCGTTCTCGCTCCACCCATCAAATTGCCAGAGGTCGGTATCTGAGAAAAAGTGATTATATACAACATCGAGAATAACGCCAATACCACGAGAGTGACACTCCCGAATAAATGTCATAAGTCCATGGCGCCCGCCATACATACTCTCGACGCTATAAAGATAATTTGGCGCATATCCCCAGCCATTGCTAAAGGCCATGCTTGTTACTGGCATAAGTTCGACGGTATTAACGCCAAGGTTCTTTAAATAATCCAACTTTTCAATGGCCGAATCAAATGTTCCGGGAGTGGCGGCATCTGGACGATTGAATGTTCCAATATGAAGTTCATAGATGATTTGGTCTTGTGGCTGCGCAGGAGTGAAGTTTATATCTCCCCAGTCAAAGTGATTTGCCACGATAACAGAAGCGCCGTTGTCGCTATCGGTAAGTGCACGTGCTCGCGGATCATTACGCTTAAGAAGCTCTTTGCCTGTATCTATGAGGTAGCGGTAGCTTTGTCCAGGTTCTGCGTCGTTGACGGCGATATACCAATATCCGTCCTGTTCGTTTTGCATATCATGAATATTGCTCTTATCGGGAAGGTCGTATGGGAGGTATGGCCATATTAATTGGACATTTTTTGCAAATGGTGCCCAGACGCGAAATTCTACACCAGTTCGATGAAGTATTGCTCCAAGATCTTTTTTGTATTGATGACTCATATACATAACCATTATACCGCTCTCTGTCCGTTTGGCAAAACGAGCTAAAAATTGTGCTACAATATAACAGTAATGAATGATAGCAAAATTAGTATTCAAGATGTAAAGCATCTTGCGCAATTAAGTTCGATTAGTCTTACGGATGACGCGGCGACTGAAGCGCTACGGGAAAATCTCGAAGATATCCTTCGGTATGTTGAACAACTTTCTGAGCTGGATACAACGGGCGTTGAACCAACCTATCAGGTGACTGGCCTTCAAAATGTATGGCGTAAAGATGTCGTATCGAAGCAACATGTTACACGGGAGCGTTTGTTAAAGCTCGCTCCGGAACAAGCGAATAATCAGGTAAAAGTACCACGAGTATTATAATGAATGAAATAGCAAAAATTGTCGACGAAGTATCGACGGGAAAAGTAAGTGCACGACAGCAGGTAGAAAAATCTCTTGAGCGAGCGGCATCTGTTGAGGAATATCATGCACTATTAAGTCTTACGCAAGAGCGTGCTCTGGAACGAGCTGATCGCATCGATGAGGCAGTAAAAAGAGGCGAGGCAACGGGTGCGCTTTTGGGTGTACCATTTGTTGTGAAAGACAACTTTCTTGCCTTTGGCGCGCCAACAACAGCAGCAAGCAGAATGCTCGAGAACTTTGATGCGCCACTTCAGGCAACGGTAGTAGAAAAGCTTGAACAGGCAGGTGCGATTTGTATTGGAAAATCAAACCTTGACGCCTTTGCTCATGGTGGAAGCACAGAAAACTCGGCCTTTGGTGTTACCTATAATGCCTACGATAAGTCTCGGGTTGCTGGTGGCTCAAGCGGCGGTTCTGCGGTGATTACGGCACTTGACGTCGTTCCATTTGCTTTAGGCTCTGATACAGGGGGATCAATCCGCCAACCTGCTAGTTTTAATGGCGTTTACGGCATAAAACCAACATACGGTACGGCAAGTCGCTACGGAGTGGTCGCTATGGCGAGTAGTACTGATACAATGGGCTGCTTCGCGAAAACTGCCGAAGAGGTTGCTCTTGTCATGAGTATTATGGCGGGACAAGACCCGAAGGATATGACAACGCTACCTGACTTCTTTAATCCGACACGCACCGTATTGCCTCATCAAAAAATAGGCGTTATCAAGGAAATGATGGGTGAGGGTGTTGACCCTGAAGTGATAGAAACGACAAAACAATTCGTAGAAACATTACAAGCGGCAGGTCATATTGTTGAAGAAGTTAGCATGCCGATGACGAAATATGCACTTGCGATGTATTATGTTATCGTTCCCGCTGAAGTTTCGAGTAACCTTGCGCGCTACGATGGCGTGCGCTATGGGCGACGTGCTGATGGAGTTAAGACTCTTGCTGAGCTTTATGGAAGAAGTCGAGATGAAGGTTTCGTGACAGAGAATAAGCGGCGAATTATGATAGGAAGCTATGTACTCTCAAGTGGCTACTTTGATGCATATTATCAGCAGGCACAAAAAGCGCGAACGTTGCTCATCAAGGAGTATCATGACCTGTTTGATACATACGATCTTCTTCTTACGCCGACAGCTCCAACCCCTGCGTTCAAAGTTGGCGAAAATGTTAACGATCCAGTGAAGATGTATCTTGCGGATGCGATGACTGTTCCACCAAGTCTCGCTGGCTTGCCTGCGCTCAATATCCCTGCAGGGAAAAATACGTCTGGACTACCAATTGGCGTTCAACTTATTGGTCCAGCAAAGAGCGATGCTCGCATTCTTGCGCTAGCGAGTAGTTTGGAGCGTCAGTAATGCAAGAACAAGCACTTTTTGTTATTCCACTTAGTTTGCTCCTGATTGCCATTGTTGCGGTAGCCTTCTTGGTGCTAACGGGTAAGCGTGGCACATCGCTTGATGTAAGAAAGTATCAATCGCGTTGGCTTGCTATTGAGAATAGTCTCGAGAGTAACAACATATCTTCGTATACGCTTGCTATCTTTGAAGCTGACAAACTGCTCGATAGTGCACTGAAAGAAAGTCACATAAAAGGGCAAACAATGGGTGAAAGAATGAAGACCGCGCAGAATTCGTGGCGTAACGCCAATCATATATGGAGCGCGCACAAGATTCGCAATCGACTTGCTCATGAAACAGATGTGACACTATCTCGTGACACTGCGTTGCGGGCATTATCTGCGTATAAACAGGGACTAAAGGACTTAGGAGCAATTTGATGAAACAGGCTATTCTTGATAAATACGAACTAACTATCGGTATCGAATGTCACGTGCAACTTGCGACACAGACAAAACTATTCAGTCCTGCCGACAATGATGCACGAGATAAAGAGCCGAACGAAGCGACGCATCCCATTGATTTTGGACTACCGGGTATGCTCCCTGTCCTCAATCGTCATGCAGTAGACCTCGCGATCCGTGCTGGCAAAGCACTCCATTCGCCGATTGCGCGGGTAAGTCGTTTCGACCGGAAACATTATTTTTATCCTGATCTTCCGAAAGGATATCAGACGACACAGATGTATCATCCGATTATTCTCGAAGGCTATGTCGACGCCCCGCTTGAAGATGGCTCAATAAAGCGTGTTCGCGTGGAGCATGCTCATATGGAAGAAGACGCTGGAAAGCTCTCTCACTATGACGGATATTCGCTTGTTGATCTGAATCGTGCAGGCACGCCATTGATAGAAATTGTTTCAATGCCAGACATGCACTCTGCAGAAGAAGCGCGTGCATATGCTGAGGAACTTCATCGTCTTATGACGTATGCTGGCGTTACCTACGGTGATTTGTATCAGGGAAATATGCGATTTGATGTCAACATTTCAATTGCGCCAAAGGGGTCTCAAGAGCTTGGTAAACGAGCTGAAGTGAAGAACCTCAATTCGTTTCGAAGTGTCGAAAAGGCTGTTGAATATGAATATTCTCGCCAAGCTGAATTACTCGAAAAAGGAGAAAGAGTCGTGCAAGAGACCCGTGGATGGGTTGATGACAAGCAGATAACAACAAGTCAGCGCTCAAAAGAAGATGCTCAGGACTATCGCTATATGCCTGATGCTGATATCCCGCCAATTGTCCTTACCGACGAAGAGATTTCTCGTATTCAAGACGAGGTTCCTATGCTTCCTGCCGAGTATCGTCAGCAATGGGATGTACTGCACCTTGATCGTTCCGTCGTCAATTCACTTTTGTCAAACCAGAACTATGCAAGAATAGTGACAGAAATTCAACAAAAAGCAAACAATGATGCGGCACGACGTGCAGCACACTGGTTTGCAAGTGCCTTAACTGCTGCGGGAAGTGGCGATGACACTGACACGACACCAGTTGATGTGAGTGCTCCATATGTATCGACCGATGATCTTATAGAACTTGCAACTATGGTAGAGAAGAATGAGTTGAGCAGCACAAATGCAAAAGAAATCTTTGCTGATTTGCTAGCAGGAAAGACCTCACCGCGTCGCATAGCACAGGAGCAGAATCTTCTTCAGGTCAGTGATACCTCTGCGATTGCTGCAATTGTCGATGAAGTATTGCAAGATCCTACAAGTGTCGCGTCAATTGCTGATATCAAGGCGGGAAAAGACAAGGCAATAGGCTATCTTGTTGGTCAAGTTATGAAGCGATCGCAAGGAAAAGCAAACCCAGCGTTGGCACAAAAACTGATTCGTGAACGACTGAACTAAGTATAATAGGAGGTTCTATGCAACGACCAACAAAAGCAATTATTGCCGCAGCTGGCTTTGGTACGCGTTTTTTGCCGCAAACAAAGGCGATGCCAAAGGAGATGCTGCCAATTGTTGACAAGCCAATTATTCAGTATGTTGTCGAGGAGCTTGTCGATGCGGGTATCAAGGACATTATTCTTGTCGGAAGCAGCAATAAACGAGCAATAGAAGATCATTTTGATGTACCAAATGAAGATCTCGTCGCGAATCTACTAGCAGGTGGCGAAAAAAAGAGGCCGCTACTCGACCAAGTTAATGAGATTGCAAACTTAGCAAACTTTGTCTATTTAAGACAAAAAGGTGCATATGGTAATGCAACGCCAGTCGCTTGTGCTGCGCATCTCATTGGAAATGAGCCATTTATCTATACATTTGCTGATGATTTTTTTGTTGCAAAACCAGGGAGAACGAAGCAGCTTATTGAAACGTTTACGAAGTATAATGGACAAGTTCTTGCCTGCAAGACGATTGAACAGGATGACGAGTATAGCCGCTATGGCATCGTTGCCGGCGAGCATGCCGATGATACGACTATCAAAGTCGAACGAGTTGTTGAAAAACCAGGAAAAACCAATGCGCCGAGTAATCTTGCAAGCGTGAGTGGTTACCTGCTAACGCCAGAGATATTTGAATACATCGACAAAGCGGTTGAGACATTTAACGGCCATGGAGAGCTGATGCTACAGCCTATTTTACAATCCATGATTGATGATGGCTATGGTGTTTTTGCGCGCGAAATTGTGCATGGAAGGTTTTACGACACAGGAGATAAGCTTGAATATCTGAAGACTGTCGTTGATTTTGGCCTCAAGGATCCAAAGCTGGGTCCCGAGTTTGCAAAATATCTTAAAAGCCATTATACTAAAAAATAGATATGCATAAGCATATCACAACATAAAACAAAGGAAATGCTCATGGAATGGGCTCAAATATTGGTCATTATTCTGTCAATTTTTCTCGCAATATTTTTACTTTTGGCGATTATATTGACAATTTTGCTTATACGCGTGACCAATCAAATCAAATCAGTCACATCTGGGGCTGAACGTGTCGTGCAAAACATTGAGACGGCAGCAAGTAATATCAGTCGTATTACTTCGCCTGTCCTTGTTGCAAAGATCGTCACCTCATATGTAAAAAAGTTTATGAAAGCTAAGAAATAAGGAGGATTTGTATATGTCAAAGGGTAAATTTGCGTTAGGTGCGGTTATTGGTGCAGTTGCAGGTGTTGTAGCAGGTTTCCTGACGGCGCCACGTTCTGGCAAAGAGACTCGCGCAGATCTGAAGAAGAAGGCTGATGATCTTAAAGCAGAAGCAACAGCAAAAGGTGAAGAGCTCAAGAAGAAAGGCGAGTCTGCCTATAAGGACACAAAAGACGCAGCAAAAGACTTGCAAGATCGTAGCGAGCGAGCGTTCACTAGTGCAAAAGAAGAGTTCAAAAAAGACGGCACAAAAAGATAGCTTGTATTGAAAGTTAAAAGATGGCACACTAAAAGAAAGGTGTGTCATTTTATTAGGAGAAGACTATGAAAAAAACCGAAAAAATCGTGAAAAAAGTCGTGCAGGACAATGAGAGCGGTGCGCGACGAGCCGTTCTGGAGGATCTTTTCTACGATTTTAACCGAAGCAAGGCACAGGTTTATCGTATGAATTTCTTTCGAGGAATATCCTTTGGTCTAGGCAGTGTTGTAGGAGGAACGATCGTTGTTGCATTACTGATTTGGCTGCTTAACACTATCGGATGGCTCATTCCGAGCCTTGCGGATCTTGTTGATGGTATTATCACGACAATGCAGTCGCGCAAATAACGATAAGAACTATGAGCATTTTTTACTACATTTTCTGTGGAAAAACCCTGTATAATTATATATAGATATGGGAGTAACGGGAGCAAAACAAGATATAAAAACAGCGTTGACGCCAAGTGATTTTGTTCACCTGCACAATCACACACATCACTCTGTACTTGATGGACTGACAAAGATAGACGATCTTGTCGGTAAGGTGAAAGATTTTGGCATGACCGCTGCTGCCGTGACAGATCATGGTACCATGAGCGGTATCCTTGACTATTACAAAAAGGCTAAGGCGGCAGGCATCAAGCCGATTTTGGGTATGGAGGCATATGTGGCGGCGCGCTCTCGGTTTAATCGAGATCCCGCAAAGGATAAGGCTCGTTTTCACCTAACGATACTTTCAATGAATCTTACTGGGTTTCATAACCTCGTCAAATTGAGCACAAAAGCAAATCTTGAAGGAATGTATTACAAGCCTCGTATTGATCATGACCTGCTTGAGGAGCTGAATGAAGGACTGATTGTGCTGAGTGGATGCGCAAGCGGCGAAATAGGTGAAAGTTTGCGCTACGATGACTACGCACACGCCAAAGAGATTGCCACCTGGTACAGAGGAGTCTTTGGCGATCGTTATTATCTTGAGTTACAAGATCATGGACATCCAGATTCGCACACTCACTGGGACGTTCAGATGAAAATTAACGAAGGTCTTAAAAAGCTATCCAAGGAGCTCGATATTCCTATGGTAGTGACCTGCGATGGACACTATCTGACACATGATTATCAGGACGCGCATGAGATTCTTCTTTGCGTTGGAACGGGGTCATTTCTGAACGACGATAAAAGAATGAGTTTGAAGGATTTTGAGCTTCATTTGACGGATCCACGAGATATCATTGAGCGCTGGGGTGCAGATATGCCAGAAGTAATCCTCAATACAAAGAAAATCGCTGAGCGCTGTGATGTTGATATTGAGCTTGGCAAAATACTTATTCCAAAATATCCACTTCCAGAGGGTGAGAGCGAGCATTCATATCTTCACAAGTTGGTATATCAAGGTCTCGCGATGCGCTATGAGGGAAAGCTACTAGAAGATGTCAAGGACTTGTCGCCAAAAGAGATAGAAACATTATTATCGATCGAGGTAGCTGATCGCGCCCGGATGGAGCTTGGCGTGATGGAAAATATGGGATATGAAGGATACTTCTTGATTGTCCAAGATTTCATCAACTGGGGAAAAAGCCAAGGTATCGTGTTTGGTCCAGGACGAGGTTCTGCGGCTGGGTCTATCGTGGCGTATGCGCTCAATATCACTGACCTTGACCCGCTGAGATATGGTCTGCTGTTTGAGCGTTTTCTGAATCCAGATCGTATTAGCATGCCAGATATTGATGTTGATATTCAAGATACACGCCGCGATGAAGTAATTGAGTATTGTGCTAATAAATACGGGAAAGACCGAGTGAGCAACATTGTAACCTTTGGCAAGATGGCAGCGCGTGCAGCGGTGCGCGATGTTGCGCGTGTGCTTGAGGTGCCATACGCAGAGGCAGATCGACTCGCAAAGATGGTGCCACCGCCTGCGCAGGGGCATCATATACCACTCTCAAAGAGTATCGTCGAAGATCCAGACTTAAAGCGAGAATATGAATCAAGCCCAGTGGCAAAGCAAGTATTTGACTATGCAATTCAGCTTGAGGGCACAATACGTAGCCATGGCGTGCATGCCTGTGGGGTGGTGATTGCACCAGACGATCTCGTGAAGTATATTCCGCTTGAGCAAGCGCAAAAAGGTGTTGTTGCAACGCAGTTTCCTATGACCGAGGTTGAGGAGCTTGGACTGTTGAAGATGGACTTTCTTGGACTGTCTAACCTCTCGATTATTAATAACGCCATGCGTATTATTCGCAAGGTGTATGGCGAAAAAATCAATCTTTCCAAGATTCCGCTTGACGATGAGGCAACGTATGAACTGTTTCAGCGAGGTGATACTACAGGAGTCTTTCAGCTTGAGTCTGCTGGCATGAAGCGTTATTTGCGCGCACTTAAGCCGACACACTTCGAGGACATTATCGCTATGGTGGCGCTCTATCGTCCAGGTCCAATGCAGTTTATCGATAGCTTTATTCGGCGAAAACATGGCGAAGAAGAGATATCGTACCTGCACGAAGGGATGCGTAATTCGTTACAAAATACCTATGGTATTTTGGTGTACCAAGAGCAGTTTATGCAGATTTCGAAAGAGTGGTGTGGATTTACTGGTGGACAGGCTGATACGCTACGAAAAGCGGTGGGTAAAAAGAAAATTGATTTGATGCGCAAAGTGAAAGTCGATTTCGTTGAAGGTGCCATAAGCCACAGTGGCGCAACAAAGGAACAGGCGGAGACATTTTGGACACAGCTCGAAGAATTTGCGAACTACTGTTTCAACAAGAGCCACGCGGCATGCTATGGATTGATTGCTTACTGGACGGCATACTTGAAGGCGCATTATCCAGATGCTTTTATGGCAGCGCTCATGACAAGTGACCACGATGACGTTGACCGGCTTGCTATTGAAATTACGGAATGCAAACATATGGGGATTACAGTGCTTAACCCAGACGTCAACGAGTCGTATCAAGATTTTGCGGTCGTGCCAGGAAAAAATGAGATTCGCTTCGGGATGGCGGCGGTGAAGGGAGTTGGTGTTGGTTCGGCAGAGGAGATTATTCGAGCCCGCGATCTCGACGGGAAGTTTTCGAATGTTGAGGATTTTGCAAAACGCGTCAGCACATCAAAGTGCAACAGAAAGACATGGGAGTCACTGATCAAATCTGGTGGTTTTGACGCTCTTGGTGATCGTTCTGATCTACTCTTTAATCTAGAGAATATTCTTGCATTTGCGAGCAAGCTGCAAAAAGAGGCGCTCAGTGGGCAAACCGACCTCTTCGGTGGCCTTGCAGATAGCTCCAAAGAGATCATGCCGTCGATCGAAATCAAATCGGCACCGACAAAGTATACCAATAAAGAGCAGCTCATGTGGGAGCGAGAGCTTGTTGGCCTGTATATTAGTGCACATCCACTCGATAGTTATGATGCGTTTTTTGAAGAGCAGACTATTCCGCTTCGCAATATTTCGCCTCAGATTGATGGGCAGAAGGTGACGATTGGTGGTTTAGTGACGACAATTCGATCTATTATCACGAAGTCGGGTAGCAAGATGGCTTTTGTGGGCATAGAGGATAAAACCGGTGAGTGTGAACTGATCATTTTCCCGAATCTTTACGAACAAGTTCACGATCAGCTTCAGCAGGATGTTGTCGTGAAGGTAACGGGGAAGATTAGCGCGCGAGATCGTGATGGTAATCTTGGCGATGAAGCGAAAATGATTGCAGACGAGATTGATATTATTTCAGATAAAGAATTATCGAGCTACGAATCGACCGGTCGCAAAATGGCTGCACCAACGACGCGTGTTGCGCCTCGTCGCAAAAAAGGTGCTCCGACAAAAACAGTTGCAACGGCTGCGACTAGCTCGCGAAAGACGATTACCTCGACACCGGTGGGAGATATCAAGCCGCTTGCACTTCCGACACTGTATGTACGTGTAAAAAACCCAGACGATATGAGCGCGCTCACGCAGTTTAAGCAAGCGTGTAGCCAGAGTCCAGGCCAGAGCGATATTATCATGATGCTTGGAGACGACAAATCATCAGCGATTCGGCTGCCGTTTCGTGTTGATGTTGTTGACCAATTGCTATCAAAAGTCGGTGAGATTCTTGGAGACGATTGCGTTGCAGTAAAATAAAATCCTCATAATACCAATGTAGTATGAGGATTGATTGCTTGGGCAGGGTAAGGCCCTTCCCTATATGACGGCGTACCGTCACACAGGGAAGGGCAATGGTCAGTTGCGGGCGTTTGTCCAGTTGTGTGCGAGAGCGAGGCTACCGTCTGTGCCCGCAACGGCCGAGGCTCGTAGCAGTTCAGGATGCTCTGCTGCGAGAGCCTTGATCCTATCTGGCCGGTAGCCCGACCAGTGTAACGCCTCGTTGTTGACGTCGTCGACGTACACCACCGGAGCACTTTGGTAACCGAGCTCGTCTCTGATGAAGGCAAGTGCTTCTTCGTCCTGGGTGACATTGATGCTTTCGTACTCGAGGCCGTACTTGTTGAGTGCACGATACGTTGCATCGCATTGCACACAGGATGGTTTGCTGTAAACCGTGATACTCATGGTACACTCCTTCGTAGGAAAGGGAACTACCCGAGACTGACACATCTCAGATAGGAGCGACCCCCTTATGGCGCTCAAACCCTCCGAGATGTTCTTATTATAACGAAGAGGCGTTTTTGTCTGCAAGTGCTTTCATACACAAAATGTAGTACTTTTTACACAGTGCTTACGCTATATCTGGTGGGTTTGTGCTGAGCGCGTAGAGTGCAATACCGGTTGCAACGCTGACGTTAAACGACTCCTTCTGTCCTTGCATGGGAATTTCGAGAATGTCCTGGCATTGCTGAAGGAGTGATGCTTCTATCCCATGAACTTCTTCTCCAAGTAATAATGCAATCTTTGCGGGAACGACATACTGCGAGATATTAATTGACGTCATTGCCTGTTCGAGTGCAACGATGCGAAACCCGTCATCGACAAGTGTTTGAAGTGGCGGCGTGGGACAGTACTCAAAAGGAACGATTGCCTCTGCGCCTAGTGCAGTTTTGTGTATCTGATGTAGGAGCTTTTCTCGGATATGAGGCAGCCGATCATCGTTTTTCAGCGGAGGATAGGGTGTATAGCCACTGAGAATAATTTTTGTGACACCAAAACCCTCGCATGTACGAAAAATAGCTCCAACATTAAATGTCGAGCGGATATTATGGGCTATAACAACAATTTCACTCATATCCCCATTTTACCACTATAAAAACCACAACCAATTTGCTACACTATACATAGTGAACGAAGAAGAAGTCCAGCGTCGACGGCGCGAGCAAGATGAGCAATCTACTCAACAAAGAGCAGCTATATTAGGGCTGCGCTACCTTGACACGCGTCCGATAGAAGTCGATTTGCCGCTTGCGGCTGAAGTGATGCCAATAAATGATATGCATACACAACGCATGGTGCCACTTGTTAAGGGCGATGCCGAGACAGCGTATCAGTTTGGCGTAACGGCACAAACGCCACAATCTGTCTTGCAGCGAATTACTCGTGAATACAATGACAAGGGGCTTAATATTCAATTCTTCCTTATCAGTCTGAGTGGCTATCGTGCGTTCATGAATCGTTTTGATCCACCTAAGAAAATTGTCTATAACGATATACAGATAGCAAAAGAGGGCGATAGCGAAACGATCGCAGAAGTGAGCCGTACGCTTGGAACGGTGAGTAGCGAAGAGGTGTTTGATTTTATCATCAATCAAGCAGATAAACTCGGCGCAAGCGATATTCACATCGAGAATGAACGAACAGATATTCGCATTCGTCTCCGTGTTGATGGCGCGCTTCACCCAGTAGCGACGCTTGACCGCGATCGTTACCGAGTGATCATGGGCGAGCTTGCCAGTCGTGCAGGTATATCAAGCGCGGCAAATGAACCGCAATCAGGACATATTCAAAAAGAGATTACAAGAGATGGCGCAACACATCTCTTGAATATTCGCGTCGAAACAATACCAACGATGTATGGACAAGATGCCGTTCTGCGTCTTTTCAACTTCGATGAGAGTCTTTTGAATCTTGATTTGCTTGGTATCCCAGAGAAGCAACGTCAGCAGATAGACGAAGTTGTTGGGCATCCTCGTGGTTTGGTGTTGATGGTTGGCCCAACAGGAAGTGGTAAATCGACGACGCTTTATAGTATGCTGAATGCGCTCAATACAACCGATCGCAAAATTATTACGCTAGAAGATCCTATTGAGTATGGACTCAAGGGTATCTCGCAGATACCAGTCAATACGACAAATGGTGGTAGTTTTGCCGATGGGCTTCGTAGTGTACTTCGTCTCGATCCAGATATTGTGATGGTTGGAGAGATTCGCGACGAGGACACCGCGCGAACGGCAATTCAGGCGTCGATCACTGGGCA
>JBATSI010000027.1:0-2132 GCA_049293215.1 Saccharimonas sp. (SeqCode)
TATAGCCTCGATCTCGTAGCCAGTCAGCAACAAAATATTCAAACTCCTCCCATGTCATCTCATCAATAGACAGAGTTGAACGAGCGATACGCTTGATTCTTTGTTTTTGTATCAATCGGCTAATGGAAAGAAAAACCCAACGGAACACCCCAATGATAGGGTGGTAAAGAATCCATATAATGAGCGCTAGTAAGAGGCCGCCAGCGATAGTATTGAATATTGTGGTACTTGACCAGCCCTGCGAGTACATTATAGTTCCAGCAGCAACTACGATAATAACGATTGCGCTTCCGCGCCCACTTTTTTTAGAACTGTATGCCATAACAGACCGCC
Source organism: Saccharimonas sp. (SeqCode) (assembly GCA_049293215.1). GTDB lineage: Bacteria > Patescibacteriota > Saccharimonadia > Saccharimonadales > Saccharimonadaceae > Saccharimonas. The sequence continues at coordinate 334 of JBATSI010000027.1, forward strand.
TATTCAGATTGTTCCGAGTCAATTTTGATGAACTCTTTATAGAATTCATCAAGATCAGACTCAAGAGGGCTGTTGACATCGCGCTCACGAAGACTTTTCTTCCATGTCACCAAAAAGCGTACCGCTCGTTCAGGCGAAGCATGTTCAGGGTCGTTCAACTGCATATAGCGCAACACTGCATCTATATCTTTCTCGTTGAGGTCGTAACCGATTTGATCGTCAACTTTCTTCATTATCTTGATTATATCATTTTTCATCTGCTTTCTCCTGTAGTATAATTACTTTGTTATCGACATACCGAAACCCAAGGGCTTCAAGCTTGTTGGTCAGTTGAATCAAATAGGGTAGAAAAGAGTTCCAGGTAATATCTACGTGGCTCACCATTTACAGCACCAAAGCCGAACTGCCTCACATTGCCCAGCAAAAAAGATGAGTATTTTTTCGGATTAGGCTTTATAATATAGTGTATGGACTTAATAAAAAACTTCGCTGACATCGCGCCTCTGCCGAGAGACCGCTATGATTATAGTGTGAACTCGTCTGACGGCAACACGTTTTTAGTTCTTGCTGTTGTTTTTGCTGTTTTATGGGTTGTGAGTCTGAGCATTAACATCGTTCTCGGTATCCTTTTGATACGCGCAAGAAGGCCACGTTTACCTCAGGCAGAGACAGACCAGCAAGATGTTACTCGCTCTTCTGTCTAATTTAGGAATAACATTAATTGTTGAGTCAGGTGTCTCGCTACTCGTAAGCCATAAAAGACATTTTCGTCTACTTGTCGTTGTTGCTTGTGCGAACGTACTGACAAATCCTTTGGCGCAAGTTGCATATAACTATTGGTTTGGTAATCTATGGCTTATTGAGCTGATTGTTATTATCGCTGAAGCAATCATTTTTCGCCTATTCCTTTATCCACGAATTTCCGACGCTATTATTCTGTCTACTTTACTTAATGCTACAAGTGTTTTGGTAGGTTTATTACTATATGGAGTGTTGCTGCCATGAAGAGGCTTGTTATAGCAACAGGGTTACTCTGTGTTATTACGTTTACCGCTGTTGGGATTAGGAATAATCACGCGGTCAATTTATTATTCAGCTGCCGCACATTTGATAGCGGCTCACCCTGCTTAGTCGATAGTATTAATCAAGACTTATATCACAGCCCCAATAAAGCTGCTACTACCATGCGGCAAATTGCAGCACTTCGGCGTATTGGACTGATTGGTGGCGATTTTCGGGCCTATTCACTGGCTCTGCATCATCTTGGGTCTATGTATTTTATGCACGGTATAGACTTTGAAATGCTTAGCAAACAATGCCCTCAACTCATAAAAGATGGCTGCGTGCACGGCTACGTTATGGAATATTTTGCAGCCAATGGGGCCATAAAAACTCAAGCACTGTGCCAGTCAAGCAGACAGTTCAGGCTTCGTATCGGGTGTTTTCATGCTTTTGGGCACAGCTATGCAGAGAATACGGCAGACTCATTGTTTGAACTGCGTAATGTATGTAAAAAAGTGGCGACAGAAGAGACTTATGTGCCATGTTTTAGTGGTGTATTTCATGAATACAGCCGTGGTAGTGCTGATAGTCATGACCACCATGCGTACTACGCAAAAGCCACCTCGCTCAAGAGTCTTGATTGCACCATTTTTTCTGAAGCCTCGCTTGAATATGGACTATGCTATGCGGCAATCGGCTCATTTCGCCAATATGATCAATATTCAGAATCTGTCGAGACCACCAAGAAGCTATGTCTGACCGCACAAAACGCATCCGCCAAACAACTTTGTCTGCAG
>JBATSI010000028.1:0-10157 GCA_049293215.1 Saccharimonas sp. (SeqCode)
CAAATAGCCACGAAGAGGTGTCAGGAAAAATAATTGAAGGCGTCTTCGATGGACAAGTTATGATCGGTCCCGACGGAAAGAACTATCCTGTACCCGCAAACTACGCCAGCAAATCAAAGCTTGTCGAAGGAGATATCCTCAAACTTACGATTGCAAACGATGGTGGATTTATCTATAAACAGATAGGCCCCGTTGAGCGTCGACAAATCATCGGTACACTCACACAACACGATGGCGCATACTTTGTTGAGGCGCAGGGGCGCGAATACCGTATTCTTCTTGCGAGCGTCACGTACTTCCGTATTAATCTTGGCGATCAAGTCACTATTATTATTCCAGAAGATAACCCCGAGGCTACTTGGGCGGCCGTCGAAGCGGCGTTATAACCTCTTTGGCCTATGCCCACCATTGTCCGACGCGTGAGCTTTTCTAAAGAGAGTGAGCCATTCATTGAATTTACGCACGGTGATCGCATATGGAGGGTGAACCCGCTCCAGAGCGACACTATTAATTTACAGTTCGATGCAACGGTACGGTATTGCATTGGACGTTTTGATATGACGACATGGACCGACTACCCTTGTCCGCATCAAGAGTGCATACCAACCAAATACGAACAGTGCGTTTCGTGTATAAAAGCCACCGGTTTTAATCCGGCGTTTTATAATACAAATGACATTTCGCCACAACAACTTTCCTTCAACGCAGAACCACATATCGTTTATTTGGCCTATTTTGCGCCAGACTGTATAAAAGTTGGTATATCTAATGCAAAGCGTGGCCTTGGACGCTTACTCGAACAAGGAGCGCGTGCAGCAATCATCCTTGCTGAGTGTCCTTCGGCGAATATAGCGCGCAGTTACGAGGCAAAAGCAACGGGCTTTCATCAAATCCGTGATAGCGTTCAGCTTGGCAAGAAAATGCTCCTTGCAGAGAAGCCATTCGACAGCAAGCAAGCAACAGCTATACTCCTCCAATATACAGATGAGCTTGAAACGGCATTAAACGCCTCGTTTAGCCATGACGTATTGCTACTTGATCCGTATTATTTCAATCAATCACCACCCGATCTACATCTTGCAATTAACCTATCGGAGCAATCTACTGTCATCGGACAGCCTCTTGGCATGCTTGGGTCTATCTTGTATTGTCGTTATCATGATGATATCGTCTACCTTCCACTCAAAAAATACATAGGCTATGCGATAGACGAAGCAGCACCAGACACGATTATGCTTCCGCAAAAGCAACTAACGCTCTTATAACGAACTATCTTCAAACGTCCTTCAATGCTATAATATTGTGTAATGGGAAAGGCGTTATACCGAAAGTATCGGAGTAAAACTCTCGACGAGATCGTCGGGCAGTCTCACATCATCAAAATTTTAAAACAAGCCCTTGCGCACGATCGCATTGCTCATGCATACCTTTTGACAGGACCACGTGGCGTAGGGAAAACCTCTATCGCACGCATTTTAGCGCACGAAATAAATCACATACCCTATACCGACGATAGTGACAATCTGGACATCATCGAGATCGACGCCGCGAGCAACAACAGCGTCGAAGATGTGCGTGATCTTCGTGAAAAAGTTCGGCTTGCACCAATAGTGGGACCAAAGAAAATTTATATAATCGACGAAGTCCACATGCTTTCAAAATCAGCATTTAATGCGCTCCTCAAGACACTTGAAGAGCCGCCAGCGCATGTTGTATTCATCCTCGCGACAACTGATGTAGATAAATTACCCGCTACTATCATCAGTCGCGTGCAGCACTTTCATTTTCGATCCATTAGTGTCCAGGATATTACAAAACATCTCACGACAATTGCAGCCAATGAGCATATTGCCATCGAGCCAGACGCACTCAAGCTGATTGCTATTCATGGTGGCGGCAGCTTTCGTGATAGCATTGGACTCCTCGATCAGCTCCAGTCGCTTAGCGATGAGACTATTACCCAAAGCATGGTTGAGTCAGTTCTTGGCCTCGCAACAGGTGACCTTATCGACCAAATTCTTGCCGCTTACTCCACAGGTGACATTGCCGCCATTGTATCGCTTATCGATCAAGCCGAAACAACAGGTACGCCGCCAGAACTACTTGCTCAGCAACTCATTACGACAGCACAGCAAGTTATCGCGACACAGCCAGAGTTTCTTGGGCTACTCGACGCACTCATAGAAGTTCCACGATCGAGTTGGCCTCATATAAAACTATTAACCGCACTTACTGGAAATGTCAATCAACGGCGCGTTGCACCACAAAATATACCAAGCAAAGAAGTATTCCAATCAGACAACAAACCGCAAGAAACGCCAGCGCAACAAACGTCACCACAAAAACCAGTCGCTGAGCAAGAATCAACAAAGAACAGCACCACAACCGCCCCCAAGAAAAAGAAAGAGTCGACACCTACTACAACATCTGCACCAATAAAGGACTTTCCTTGGCAAGACTTTCTTGCTGCGGTAGGAACAACTGTAGGCGCGTACACGCTCCTTGCGAAATCTTCCTACGAGTACAACGGCACGCTACTGACTATCTACGCAGGAAAGCCCTTTAGCAAAAAACAAATTGATAAATCGTTGCCAGCCCTCAACGAAGCGCTCCAAAAACTGAATATTCCTGCAGAGATTGAGACAAAGGGAGGAACAAAACCACCAAGAGATAGCAAAAAGGCGGCAATTCTTGCTATGATGGGTGGAGGAGAAGAGGTAAAGATTGATGGCTAAGAAAGAAGTGCTCGCAAGCAAAGTGCCGCCGCAAAGTTTGGACGCAGAAATGAGTCTCCTTGGTGCTGTGCTCATCGACGAAGAAGTGCTCGCTGATTCAAGTGAGATTGTTAGCGCGAAAGATTTCTACGATAAAAGACACGCGACGATATTTGCAGGAATGATGCGGCTTTACGAGCATCATAAACCAGTCGATCTTTTAACGTTGACAGACGAACTCAAGAAAAAAAACCAACTAGACAGCGTAGGAGGCTCCGCCTATCTCACCGAACTGACAAACTACGTACCAACCGCCGCGCATGCAAGCGCATACGCTGAAATGGTTGCACAAAAAGCTATACGACGACGTCTCATCAAGGCAAGCGCTGAAATTAACGAAATGGGATTCAACGAAGATACACCAACCCAAGAGCTTCTTGAAAAGGCCGAGGCAGAGCTGTTCAGCGTATCTGATCAATCGCTCAAGCAAGATCTCGTAAGTCTTGAAAGTATCCTGACAGATAGCTTTGACCGTATCGAAGAGCTTCACCGCAACAAGGGACAACTGCGTGGTATTCGCACTGGCTACCGAGACCTCGATAATATGACCGCAGGCCTCCAACGCTCAGATCTTATCATTCTTGCCGCTCGACCAGCCATGGGAAAAACGACACTTGTGACCAATCTCGCCTATAATGTCGCGACCATCGCCAAGCTTCCCGTACTTTTCTTTAGTCTCGAGATGAGTAAGGAGCAGCTTACCGATCGTATGCTTTCCGATGCATCTGGCGTGGATAGTTGGAACATTCGTACAGGTAATCTCAGTGATGACGATTGGGCTAAGCTCAGCGAAGCAATGGGTGAGATGGCAGAAGCACCAATATTTATCGATGACACGCCAGGATTATCTGTTCTTGAAATGCGTACAAAAGCTCGCCGTGCCGCCCACGATCAGCCCCTTGGCCTTGTTATTGTCGACTACCTTCAGCTCATGCAGGCAAGCGGAAATCATAACGGCAACCGCGTCCAAGAGGTGAGCGAAATCAGCCGTGGACTGAAGCTTATCGCACGCGAGCTAAATGTGCCCGTCATCGCCTTAAGTCAGCTCTCTCGCTCTGTTGAAAGTCGTACACCACCTATTCCACAGCTCGCTGACTTGCGTGAATCTGGATCTATCGAACAGGATGCCGATATCGTAAGCTTCATTTATCGTCCAGGCTACTACGAGCCAGACAATCCCGAAGTTCAAAATATTACCGACCTTATCATCGCGAAGCATCGTAACGGTCCCGTCGGAAAAGTCCAACTCTACTTCCACCCAGAACGTCTACGCTTCATGAGCCTCGATAAGCGACACGAATAACCAACATATTCGTCTGTGTAGTATAATAGGGAACAAGTATGCAAAAAAAGGTTACTGATTATGGCATATACCGTTGGCGTTACGCAATTGGCTATACGCTTGTTGTCCTTACTGTCGTTTCTGCAATTCTCTTCGCTGGACTTTTTACTCCCGGCGAACTGCGAAGCGAGGAGCAGATTAGCGCAGTCAACAGCAGCAATCTCTCAATCAAAAATTTAGCACCATCCATGGTGGTTAATCTGCCATACCATATGCTCCAAAAAAGTGTCTTTAGCATATTTGGTGTTTCAACTTTTACAATAAAACTACCATCTATCATACTGGCACTCATCACCGTCGTTGGTGTTTTTCTTTTGTTTAGAATTTGGTTCAAACGAAACGTTGCAGTCATCGCAACCGTAACCATTGCGACAACAACGCAGTTTCTTTTTCTGTCACAGGATGGTACTCCTGCTATATTGTTTAGTGCACTGACTGTGTGGCTTCTATTCTCCGCAACACAGGCTACACGAGACTGCAAACATTTCAACACATTCTGGAAGGTATTAGCCTGTGTGTTACTTGCAGTTATTCTTTATGTACCCCTTGGTGTTTACGTTGTCGTCGCATTACTTATTGCATCCCTCTTTCACCCACACACTCGCTATATCATTAAACATATACCGAAATTACGACTGCTCCTTGCGGCGATACTCGGCGCTGCAACATTACTTCCACTTATTTATGCTTCGATAGTCGACCCTGCAGTTGCGAAGCAACTACTTGGTATTCCTACGACGCCAATCAACTTCCTAGATAATCTAGCTGCCGTTGGCACTATCATCTTAGGAGCTCCTCACGAGAGCTTGGGCTATCTCGTACGGCCACTCTATTCATTTGGTGTTGTCGCGTTGATGGGTATTGGATTATTTTCACTTTTTACGCACCGCTATACCGCTCGAAGCTATACGTTATTTCTTATTGGTATACCGCTTGTACTACTGCCTCTCATCAATCCGTCAGTCTTAATTTTTGTCTTTCCGTTTGCCGCTATTTTAAGCGCTATAGGACTTGCTTGGCTCATCAATTACTGGTATAGTCTCTTTCCACGCAATCCCTATGCACGCATTACTGGGCTCGTCCCCCTTGTTATCATCGTTACTGGCATCATGATGCTTAGTGTTATGCGATATAACGACAATTATCAGTACAATCCAACTATTTTAGCGTATTATTCAAGTGATCTTAGTCTACTCAATAACACCCTAGCACAAAAAGCACCAGAGCGTATTACGCTCATCGTCGATAATTCGGAAAAGGAATTTTATCAAACTGTTGCAAAATACAATAAGCAACTAACTATAGAGACATCTGTCGAAAACGGAACAAGAGACACATTCATAGCGACTCGTTCATACAAGAACCACCACACATTGCCCACGCCGAGTGTTGTCATAACCAGCGATCGCATACAAGATGCTAATCGCTTCTACATCTACAACTCGACAACAAAATAGGGTATAATGGACTAAAGCGACAGATAAAGGAGAAGTGTTATTATGGCATTAAATCAGATGAAAATGTTGAACGACTTGCGCAAAGCGCAAAAAGATTTAGCAAAAGAAATAGTAGAGGTTGAAGCTGGAGATGGCGCCGTAGTGGTGCAGATTACTGGCGAACTAAAGGTGAAGAGTGTCAAAATCGATCCTGAATACGTCGATCTTGACGATATTCACGAACTCGAGCACTGGATAGAAATTGCTATTCGTGATGGCATGGCAAAGGCACAAGAAATTGCAGCCGAGAAGATGAAGCCGCTTATGGGCGGACTAGGTAGCCTCGGGCTCTAAACCCAATGACACAGTTGTTGCCACAGGCACTAACAAATGTCATAGACGAGCTAGGACGGCTCCCTGGCGTAGGCGCTCGCACCGCAGAGCGCTATGCGTATTTTTTGCTACGTGCAGACTCAAAGCTTCCACGAGACCTAGCAAGGACAATTGCCAATCTCCATCAGGGTGTCAAAACATGTCCTATAACATTTGCTCTTATCGATCCAGACGAAGACGCATCACCGCTCTATACAAGCGCTACACGCAATAAACAGCTTGTTGCCGTCGTAGAAGAACCACTCGACATCATTGCGATTGAGAGAACTGGACAATACAATGGCACATACCACGTCCTTGGTGGGGCGATTTCTCCTATTGATGGTATTGGACCGGAGCAGCTTCATATACCAGAGCTCCTTCAGCGAATCAAACACGATGACGTCAAAGAAATTATTATCGCGACAAATGCTAGTGTCGAGGGAGAATCAACGGCACTCTTCATTCAACGACAAATTCATGATGCAAAACTTACACCAAAGCTAACGCGTCTTGCACAAGGAATACCAGTGGGTGTCGATCTTGAATATGCCGACCAAATTACACTAGGTCACGCCCTAGAAGGCAGACGAACTCTTCAATAGTTGTTGACCAAGAGGCGAATGCGCTATACTAGTAGTTATGTTAGAAGATGCTATAAAACTTATTACCGACGCTCGCTCCATTGTCGTTATTCAAGCTGAAAATCCAGACGGAGACAGTATCGGCAGTAGTCTTGCGCTCGAAGAAATACTCGGAAGCCGTGAAAAAACAGTATCACTTCATTGTCCTGTTGATATACCAAAATATCTCCGCTATATAAACGGCTGGGATCGCATTAGTGATGAATTTGACCAGAATGCCGACCTTGCCATTATTGTCGATACAAGCGCAGATATCCTTCTTAGTAAGACGCTCCAAATACCCGGCGCCCGTCACTTTCTACAGACGCACCCTGTCTTGGTGTTGGACCACCACATCAGCGAATCGACGCTGTCTTTCGACCACACGCTAGTCAGCCAGTCCGTCGTTTCAACAGGAGAGCTCATCTATAATCTTGCGGCGAAGGCTCAGTGGCACATTAATCCACAAGCAGCAGAAGATATGCTCGTTTCCATTATGAGCGACAGCCTTGGGCTAACAACACAAAACACCACTGCTGACAGCTTCAGTGTCTGTGGCGCCCTCACTCGTCTTGGTGCGAGCAATGCAACAGTCGAAGCACGACGGCGTGAATTTATGAAAAAATCGCCTGAGATACTTGCTTATAAAGGACGTTTGATTGAACGTATCGAGTACTTCGCCGATGGGCGAGCTGCTCTCATTCACATTCCTTGGGAAGAAATTCAGGAATATAGCGATCAGTACAATCCGAGCGTCCTGGTACTCGACGAGATGAGGCTCGTAGAAAACGTCGATATAGCCATTGCCATCAAAACGTATCCCGATGGAAAACTGACAGGCAAAGTACGGAGTAACCTACCTATTGCTGATATGGTTGCTGGATATTTTGGCGGCGGCGGTCATGCCTATGCCGCTGGCTGGCGAATGTATGAAACATACGATAATGCGCTAAAAGAAGTGGTAACTGCTGTCGACAAAAGCCTGGGAGAATATGATGGCAATCATTAAGCTACACAACACACTCACACAGCATACCGACGAGTTTCATCCTATCAAGCCTGGAAAAGTATCACTCTATACCTGCGGACCCACAGTATACAACTACTTGCATATAGGTAATTGGTCTGCGTATATCTATTGGGACATTCTTGTACGGACACTCCGCGCTGCAGGATATGACGTTATTCGTGTTATGAATATCACTGATGTTGGGCATCTTACAAGCGACGCCGACGAAGGTGAAGACAAGCTCGAGAAGGGCGCGAGGCGAGAAGGGAAGTCGGCCTGGGAAATTGCCGACTATTACACTGAAGAATTTTTAAAGGGAATTGACACACTCGGCCTTATCATGCCCGACCACATAGCAAAAGCTACCGATTACATCAATGAACAACTCGACCTTGCACTGACATTGAAGGAAAAGGGATATACTTATCAAACAAGTGATGGTATATACTTTGACACAAGCAAATTCACTACATACGCAGACTTTGCTCATCTCAATCTTCAAGCACTCAAGGCGGGAGCGCGCGTTAACGTCAATATAGAAAAGCGACATGCAAGCGACTTTGCGTTATGGAAGTTTTCTCCTATAGACAGGAAGCGAGACATGGAGTGGGAAACGCCCGATGCACTTCTTGATCTTCCTGGAGAGGAATCTGTCATGGGATTTCCAGGGTGGCACCTAGAGTGTTCAGCGATTGCAATGCACTTCCTCGGAGCGACATTAGACATTCACACTGGTGGTATTGATCATATACCCGTTCACCACACCAATGAAATAGCCCAGAGCGAAGCAGCAACTGGCAAGCCTTTTGCTCATTATTGGCTGCATTGCAACCATTTGAAATCAAATGGAACAAAGATTAGTAAAAGCCTTAACAATGGGTACACTCTTGATCAGCTCTCGGACAGAGGATATACTCCAATGGACTATAAGATGTTTGCTCTGCAAGGCCAATACTCAAATGAAGGGAACTTTACTTGGGAAAACCTTGATGCAGCGCATAATCGCCTCAAGAAATGGCGAGACATTGCTGCATTACGCCACCAGACACACGACCGCCTTGACGACGATTCGCAAAAAAACGATGACGAATCAAAGTTTGTCTCTCTTACCGCAACAGCCGGAGCTGTGCGAGAATGCCTCTTTAATAACCTCAATACACCAGAGGCTCTCAGTACAATCGATACTGCTTTTGACCGAATAGATCACGCATCACTTTCGAAGATTCATCATCACGGACTCGTTGAGTTACTCGACGCTGTCGATAGTCTCCTCGGATTTGATCTCGTAGCATCTACGCCCGACATTAACGACGACGCCAAACGTCTTATACTCGAAAGACAGCGTGCACGAGAAGCGCACAACTGGAAAATGTCAGATCAGCTCCGCGATGAGCTACTGCAGCAGTCGATCTCTATTAGAGACACTGCAGATGGTCCTGTCTGGACGTGGCAATAGATATACGAGCCAGTTAACTTACGCATTACGGATTTTATCAACAAGCTTCGCAAGAGGCTTGCTTGATTCTTCGCGAGCTTGTCGGCTATTCTCAAGATAGTCTTCAACTAGTACCTTGATACACCCTGCAATCGGGATTGAAATAATTCCCCCAATAAGACCAAAGACATATAACCCCACCGTAATTGCCACAAGAACAATAAGTGGTGTCAATTCAATCTTTCTCGACTGGATAGCTGGTGAGATAAAGTTATTCTCAACCTGCTGATATATGATAAAGTAAACAGCAAAGATGACACCGGCTGCAGGCGCATTAAACGCAAGGAGAAGCGAAATAATAACGCCAGCTATCGTTGCACCGAACATTGGAATCAGCGACAAAATAAAGTTGATTGCCACCGCTACAAGCGCAAGGTTAGAGGGAACTTCAGTAAAGAGGCTGAGCGCAAAAACAGCACCACCGGCAAAGAGAGACCCTATACCAGAAACCATAAGCTGTCCAGTGATGTATCCCGACACAACAGCGTGCATACGATTTGCAAGTTTTTTGTGGCGCTTCATTTGGTCCTCATTTTTGTACACCCCCCAGAATCGACTCGCCCATATAGGACCTTCTGTCAACATCAAAAATGTGAGCACAAGCACCAAAAACGTCGATGCTACTATCGAAAATATTGATCCTATGCCAGAAATAACATTAGTGCTAATATTTTGCGCCCAATTAACCGTATTATCCTTTATACCGTCGACCACCTGGTTGACTTGGTTTTCTATATGATAACGTTCAACAAATTGTCCGAAACCCTTCCATTGCGTACTGGCTTCTTCCACCATCGAGGGGAGCGTGTCAATGAACTTTGTTGTTTGCTGTACTATTGGCGGAACGACGAGAAAGACAATGACACCAACAAAAACAACGATAGCAGTAAAGGCAAGTGCCGTGCTGAGAACCCGACTACGATTAGGGAGCTTCTTTACGATAGTGTTTACAGGACCGTTCAGCGCTAACGCCAAAAACCCTGCCGTTCCAATAATGATAAGCGCGGTACGCGCCAAATATATAGCCAAAATTGCAAATGCAAATGCAAAAACAACAAGCCAAAATCGAATAAATGTCTTCGTGTCTATCTCTATACGTACTCTCA
>JBATSI010000029.1:0-4116 GCA_049293215.1 Saccharimonas sp. (SeqCode)
CAAGAGGTCCAGGTGGTGGCAACGGTACTTTCGATGGACCCACATTTCCGTCCAGATGTTATTGGCATGATTGCAGCAAGTAGCGCCCTGATGCTATCGGGAACGCCATTTGATGGTCCAGTTGCCGGGCTACGTGTCGGACGAATAAATGGTGAGTTTAAGGCATTTCTGACACACGAAGAGAGAGAGCAGAGCGATCTTGACCTTGTCGTTGCGGGAATCGAAAGTGGCATTACCATGGTGGAGGCTGGTGCAAATGAAGTATCAGAGGAAACGATTGTTGATGCAATGACATGGGCGCATCAAGCAATGCAGCCTGCGATTGCGCTGCAACGTGAGCTAAAAGAGAAAGTTCAGCCAGTAGCGCAAGAGTATTCACTGGTGTTGCCAGATGAATCAATTCAAGAAGAGGTAAATGCATGGATCGAGGGTAAGCTTGGTGAACGTCTACGCCACCCATATCCAGAACGGAATGAAATGATCAACGAGCTCCGTTGGGAGTTCCATGCGCATATGACCGAGAAGATTGGCGAAGAAGAGTACAAGGATGTACACGATGAATATGATGAAGCATTTACGCTTGCGGTACACAAAGACGTTCGACGAGGTATTGTTGAGGATGGTGTTCGCCCAGATGGTCGCCAGTTGACTGAGGTTCGTCCACTTTCGAGCGAAGTTGGGTTTCTTCCTCGTGCTCATGGCTCAAGTCTCTTTACGCGCGGGGTGACTCAAGGGTTGAATGTTGTCACGCTAGCACCATTAAGCTATGCACAGATGATCGATACCATGGAAGTAACTGATGGCGAGCGTCGTTATATGCACTTCTATAACGCGCCTGGATACACTGTTGGTGAGGTTCGTCGCCTCGGTAGTCCTGGACGTCGAGAAATTGGACATGGTTATCTTGCCGAGAGGGCACTTATACCAGTTCTTCCGAGCGAAGAGGAGTTTCCTTATGCGATTCGAAGCGTTACCGAGATTATGAGCCAAAACGGCTCAACATCAATGGCGGCAACATGTAGCTCGTGTCTCGCATTGATGGACGCGGGCGTTCCGCTCAAGCGACCAGTCTCTGGTATTGCGATGGGGCTCATGATGGACGGCGATACGCCGTATGTGCTGAGCGACATTGCCGATGCAGAAGACTTCGCGGGAGATATGGATTTCAAAGTTACAGGTACCGAAAAAGGCATCACTGCCTTGCAGATGGATATGAAGGTTCATGGGCTACCAGTCACGATTTTGCGAAAAGCTATTGAGCAGTCAAAACAGGGTAGGGCGTTCATACTGCAGCATATGCTGTCAGTACTCTCGGGTCCTCGTGATCAGCTCAGCCAATATGCCCCACATATCGAGAAAATTAAAATCAATCCAGAAAAGATTGGTGCTGTTATTGGTAAGGGCGGCGAAGTCATAAACAAGATTACGACAGAAACTGGCGCTGAAATTGATATCAAGGATGATGGACTTATCACCGTTGCAAGTCCAAACGCTGAGTCAATCGAAAAAGCACTTGAATGGATTCGCAGTCTCACTGAGGAGCCAGAGGTTGGCCGCGTTTATACTGGAAAGGTCGTGACGATTAAGGACTTTGGGGCATTTGTTAATATACTGCCGGGTGTTGATGGCATGCTTCACATCTCACAACTTTCGGATGCACGTGTTGAGAAAGTGACCGATATCCTCAAAGAAGGACAGATAGTGAAGGTGAAATTGACAGGTATAGACGAAAAAGGTCGTATCAGCCTTACCCTTAAGGGTGTTGAACAGTAGAAGGCCTATTGCTATATAAAAAACGCCTCGTCATGGGGCGTTTTTTTACGGTACAATGGGAGTATGAATAAACAAGTTGAGTTGGATAAATTAGCAAAACAGATTATCGACGATGGCGTGTGTCCTGATCTTGCAAAAAGTGCTACACAGCTTGTTGCGGGTGATGGTAATGTGGATGCGGATATTGTGTTTGTCGGCGAAGCACCAGGCAAAAACGAAGATCTTCAAGGGAAGCCTTTTGTTGGAGCTGCCGGAAAGTTTCTCGACGAAATGCTTGCATCCGTGGAGCTCAAGCGAGAAGATGTATACATTACCAACATCGTAAAGTATCGTCCGCCAAATAATCGCGACCCACTACCTGAAGAGAAACAGGTCTTTTGGCCATATCTCATGAGTCAGCTTGAGATTATTCAGCCAAAAGTAGTTCTCACTCTTGGCCGTCATAGTGGTGCGGCATTTATTCCTGACCTCCATATATCACGCGACCATGGACATGCTCGATGGGTGAAATACCATGACACGACATTTCTCGTTATTCCACTGTATCATCCAGCTGCGGCGCTCTATAACGGAAGTATGCGTCAGACGCTTATCGACGACTTTGTCGTAGCAGTGCAAAGGGCGCGTGAGGTTAAATGATATACTATAATAAAGTGATTCAATAGTTATTTATGGAGAATATAATTATATGCTACCTCAACAAGATCAGCAGATATCGAAAAACAAAAGAAGAAAGATCCCTCTTTTAATAGTAGCTGTTCTATTAGTGTTCGTTCTTGGAGCGGTCGTGGCTGTCTTGTTTATGGTGTATGGTCATAATACAGATAAACAATACCGTGCAGTACAGGAAAGAACATCTTCAATTATAGCGATATGTGCTGACACGGTGACATCTGATGATGGCAACATAGACGCAGTTGTGCAAAAAAGTAAACAAAAGCAGCAAGCTCTAACGCAAGAGATGAGTAAGCTTGATAGTATGAGTGATATTTTTCAAGATACATCATTAAAATCTGCGTTTGAAACATTTACGCAAGAGACTGATCGTTGTGGGCAGAGACTCGCCTTAGTGATAGAGACAAATGAGAAGCTTACGCCGCTTATTGATAGTTTTTGGAACGAGTTTGACAAGACGAAAACCGATTCATCGCGCATTGACGTTATTCATTCGTATCGACAAAAGTTTGAAACAATTTCAACAATGACCGGAGAGGCGAATAAGTCATATATTACACAAATGATTACTGATATGAAAAAAATTGAGAAAGTATATGCTGAAAAGGCAGTTGGCTGGCAACAAGCATTAAATAATCGTATGACGACACTTTCGGGATATACCGATTCTTGGACGAATAGCTGGAGTAAAGAAGCGAATAAACTAAAAGTTCGTGCTCCAGAATTTAGCAAGTTGGATTCCTTGCTATTCTCAAAAATACTAGAGGAGGAAAACTAAGATGACACCAGATGATGGAGCGTCACCACACAAGACACAAAAGCGCACTACTATTATAATTATAGCTATCGTCACAAGCATCCTCGTGCTCATAGCTGTGGCTATGTATAGCATATGGAAATTCCCTAAGGAAAAAGATTACGATACTGCAAAAGCGAAGATCGAAACTATTATCGAGCGACAAAAGAAGATAGAGGAGGAGGGGTCTCGTAACGATCAGAAGACGCTATCAGAAGTTACGTACAGGATTTCCTTCAAAAAGAACGTCCTTGCAACAAGTGCTGATATCAAAGAACTTGGCCAGTTAAAAGCTGTTACAAACGACAAAGAAGTCTACGATGCGTACAAAAAATTCTTGAACGACTACCCGAAGTACGTTGAACAGTCAGAGATGATAACGGAGCTTTATGCTACATCCATAGCGGTTGACACAGAAGGTGCGCTCTACAATGTAGCGGATAGTAATGGCATGCGCAACTTTGCAAAGCGCTATCGTAGTGTTGCCAGCGAAGCAAAGTATAAGATAAATAAAGAATATCTCAATACTATTGCCGACTATCGTGACAAGTTGGCGGATGCATATGATTTATGCGGTAGTTCATCATGTAATGAGTATAGTAGCGAATACGATAAAATGCTGGAATACCGGGGCAGCTGGGGTAAGCAGCTGAATCAAGCGCTCAACGCGTACAATATAGAGGAACAATTACGCCCGCTTCTCGCTACGATTAACAGTCAAAGATGATACACTTGCAATTATTATAGGAATAGAGTACTATAAGTAAGTTTGTAGATAATAGATATCCACTATCTACAATAAACGAAAGGATTCTATGAAGCTATCTCGAGCAGTTGAACAGGCATGTTGCATAATGGCACTTCTTGCTTCT
>JBATSI010000030.1:0-3341 GCA_049293215.1 Saccharimonas sp. (SeqCode)
CCCTACGACGCCATGTTTCGCCGCTGTATAGGCTGGCGCAAACGCCTCTCCAACCAAGCCAAGCACCGACGATGTGTTCACGATTGCGCCACCGCCACACTCAGCAATAGCTGCCGCCTGATAGTGAACTCCATAAAATACACTGCTAAGGTTTATGCTGATCACCTTGTCCCAATCGTCTTCGCTATACGACGATACGTCACCAAGACCACCGCCAATTCCTGCGTTATTGAATGCAAGATGGATTCCTCCGAACTGTTCCTTAGCAAAGTCAACCACTTTCTTCGAATCTTCACTTTTAGCAGTATCCGCTTCAAGCGCCACCGCCCGACCACCCGCTTGGACGATCTCATCAGCAATACCTTGCGCCGCTTCAAGTCGAATATCTGTCACGACAACCGCCGCGCCGCGCCTTGCAAGTAATTTCGCCGTTGCCGCGCCAATACCGCTACCACCTCCTGTTACGATTGCTACTTTTCCCTCAAAACTACTCATAACCATCCTCCCGTTAGTATGTCGCTACTCTTAGTATAAGCGATATCCACAGGAAAGAGAACGTATCCACACCTTCTGTGCTTGACAAGGGTTTAATATTCACCCTATAATCGGGCTTATGGTTAGGATTATATATAGAAGAAGGATAGAGAGAGCTGGGTTTACTATTGTAGAGTTATTGATTGTTATTGTGGTGATTGCGATACTCGCTGCGATATCGGTGGTTGCTTATAATGGGATACAAGCACGCACCCTTAACACCAAAACCGAACAAGCTGTTGCAGAATATCAAAAAATCCTCATAGCATATGCAACTGAAAAAGGATCTTACCCAGGAGACGGCACGTCGGCCTGTCTTGGTCCAATAGACGCATATCCAAACGGATGTTTTTATGGAAACGTTCAAGCTCAATTTGCCACTGATCTTCAATCCTATCTTGGAAGTTCGCTCTTGCCAATACCAAATACTGAATGTATGAAAATGTATACCGAAAGCTGTCGACGTTCTGCCTCTTTTGTAGTTAAAAGCTGGCCTCTTGATGGAGTCACTCACCGGTATTGGATCACCTACTTATTGAAAGACAATGCAAAATGTTCTTTACCTAATCTTGCTGGTGGTGGATGGGAAAACCCAAGTATTACACCGTACCCAAACGGATGGACGGAGCAAAACAGCGGCACATCCCTCTGTCGCATCATCCTACCAGACCCAGCCTCTCTTTGATATCCACTTATGCTCGCAAAAATATCATACCTCTGTTATAATTAACTCACTATGGCCACAAAACTTCCTACCGTTGCTATCATCGGACGCGCAAATGCGGGCAAAAGCTCGCTTTTTAATCGTATTCTTCATTCTCAGCAAGCCATCGTCGCTCGCGAGGCAGGAACGACACGCGATAGCGTCATCGGCAAAGCATCCTATCGACATCATCAGTTCTGGCTTGTTGACACCGCAGGGCTCAAGCCCGCAGAAGACGAGTTTGAAGCAAGCATCCAAGATCAAATCGCCGACGCAGCCGACGCAGCCGACGTTATTTTAGTCGTCGTCGATAGTAGCGAATATCCAAGCGACGAAGATCGACGCGTTGCCAAAACAGCGCTCAAAAGCCGCAAGCCAGTTATTCTTGTCACCAACAAAGCAGATCTCAAAACGTCACTGCCTGAAGATGAGTTTCGTCGTCTCGGTATCAAATCTATCATCCGCACAAGTGCAGAGCACAATAGCGGCATCACCGACGTCCTCGATGAAATCTGTGACCACATACCCGAAAAACAAGAACTACCAGAAGATGATATTCTACGTATTGCGCTGATTGGTCGTCCAAACGTTGGTAAATCGAGTTTGTTTAATACACTTGCTGGCAAACAACAAGCTATCGTCGCAAACATCGCTGGCACAACGCGTGATATCAACCGCGTTGCCATCCGCTACGAAGGACAAGCTATTGAGCTACTTGATACCGCTGGAGTTAGACGCCAGGGCAAGCAAGAGGTAGGCATCGAGAAGTTTAGCGTATTACGAACACTTGCTGCGATCGAAGAATCAGACATCTGCTTTCTCCTTATGGACGCAAACGAGCTCAATACCGCGCTTGATCAGAGGCTTGCGGGAATTATCGCCGAGGCAGGCAAAGGGCTTGTTATTGTCGTTAGCAAGTGGGATATCGTCCAAGGCAAAAACGCCTATACACGCGATGCGCTTGCGCCAAAAATAGCAGGATACTTCGACTTTACACCATGGGCACCACTGATCTTTACGAGCGCCGTCACAGGGCAAAACGTAACAAAATTATTCGATATTGCACTTGATATTCTCCAACACCGTACGCAAGAGACCAAGACGCGCGTCCTCAATGATATGCTACAACGAGCCATTCAAGCACATCCGCCAGCGGGTCTCAAGAACACCCATCCAAAACTTCGCTACATCGTACAAACAGACACAAATCCGCCATGGTTTGTTATTTACGGCTCAAACCTCAAGTTTGTTCACTGGAGCTATAAGCGTTATTTAGAACGTCAATTGCGCGACACATACAACTATAGTGGTACACCACTGAAGCTTTCTTTCCGCGACGAAAAGCAGATTAAGTCAAACAAAGAACGCGTCGCCCAAGGGCTCGAGCCTGTCACTAAAGCATACAAAGCAGCAAAGAATACCCCAAACAAGAAATAGCCCCCACTCTCGAAAAAGCAGGGGACGGCAACGATTGCCGATTTTATGGGGAGCAGAGTACTTCACTGAGCATTGATTTCCGTCCACTTGATCGCCGAAATGGCAAGCAGCGGAGCCAAGAGAAATGCGAACCACGGTGCATACACGGCTGTCGTGTACCCAACTGGTGGCATCAACGCCAAAATCGCAATCGCGAGATTGGCAGCACCCATGTCGAACTCCTCCTCCGTAAACCCGAAGGTCTTCAGATGAATCTTCTTGTAGATGACGTTAAACCACCAACAGAAGACCACCAGACTAGCAACGAGTAGTGTCAGCGTCACCCCCACCATAACGCTCCTCGTACGAAGCAGCCCAAAGAGGCCCAGGACGCTGCCAAGCGCCACACCGACGAGCCCGCCAACAGGCAGCCAGAAACGGATGTGGTGAAGGCGCTGCGTACCATCCTTCAACAGCATGGTCGACGGCGACATCGTCGCAAGGACAACATACGCCATCGAAGCAAGCGAAACAATAGCCGTAACGATCCTCACGAAAGTAATCATCGTATACTCCTCACAATACGTCACGGAATTTCCGTGAATAGTGCATATTATACATTATTATGCTAAAAAGTCAATATCTGCTATCATAGTGATATGAAAGTTATTCTTGGACTCGGAAACCC
>JBATSI010000031.1:0-2104 GCA_049293215.1 Saccharimonas sp. (SeqCode)
TTTGGAAAACTAAGCGGAATATCAAATGATTCACCTGTTTTGTGCCCGACAAGCGCCTCTTCAAAACCAGGAATAAATGATCCCGACCCGAGAACAAGAGGATAATCCTTTGCAGTGCCACCTTCAAACGGCTCATTGTTTTGCTTGCCCACAAAATCAAGTACCACTTCGTCGCCATCTTTTGCTGCGTCCTTTGTCTCTGTCTTTTCCGAAAGGCCTTTTTGCAAACGTTCAATGACATCGTCAACGTCAGACTTGTCTATCTTTACAGCAACTGGCTTAAGCTTTAGTTTCTTGTAGTCGCCAAGCGTCACCTTTGGCAATACATCCGCTTCAGCTGTAAATTCAAGCTCGCTAAACGGTACAAATTTCTTTACTTCCACTTCAGGACGATCAAGAACTTGCACTTTGTTTTCTAGAAAGGCTTCGGCGACAGCCTTGCTCAGCGCATTATTGACGGTCTCGTTGATAAGATCGTTTGGATCCGTATTCTTTGCAACCATTTCAAGTGGTGCATTCCCTTTTCGGAACCCTGCTACCTTGACTGTCTTGGCAAATTTTTTTAGTGCAACTTGGCGCGCAGCTTCAAGCTCATTCGCCTCAACAGTGATAGTTGCGATCACTTTCGTTTCAGATACATTTTTAATAGAGGTCTTCATATTGACCTAGTATATCATATATTTCGCAGCTATTCAGCTGAGGATAAGTCAAAAGCCGCATCATCATCGGCAATAGGCCGGTGTCGATGATCCTTTACAACGGTGACGATACGCTCAAATCCAATCTTTTGCTCATTGCTCGTTGCCGTATCTTTCAGTGTGAATAATTTACTCTCAAGTTCCTTTTCGCCAACAAACAATAGATAAGGGATACGCTTTTTTACTGCTGTCTTGATTTGTTTGTCAATCTTTCGTCCAGTAAAATCTACTTCTACATTGACACCTTCCTCGCGGAGTTCGTCGGCAAGACTCATCGCCCCCTTGAGACTATCACCCAGTACTATTGCATAAATGTCGGTCGTCGAATGAAGCGCTGGAACCAACTTGTGAACTTCAAGAAACAGCTGCATCATGGTTAGCCCTGGAGCAAATCCTACTGCACTAATAGGTTCGGCGCCAAACAGCCCTACTAGACCGTCGTAACGACCGCCACCAAAAAGCGAGCGGTTATTCTCGGGGTGAGTATCGAAAAACTCAAACACTGTGCCAGTGTAGTAATCAAGTCCACGCATAAGCGTAATATCAAAAATCGCATTCTTTACACCATTTCGCTCAAGTTGTGTAAAGAGCTGCTGAACATCACGAACTGCTTCACTATCGCGAATCGTCTCTGGCAGATCTGCCATATTCTTTGCCGCCAATAGCTGGGCGATCTTTTGCAAGCCACCAGGCACAGCAGCTTCGCCAAATATTTCAATTGCTTGATCGCGAAAAGCCTCTGGTGAAATCTTGTTCTTACGATCAAACAGCTTTGTCATAAGCTGCGCTTGTACTGCATCAAGTCCAAGGAATTGTGCCATCATAAAATTAATCAACCGCCGATTATTGACACGGATGGTATACATATCGTCCGTGGCGTCAAACGCTTTCATAATTTTGCTTCCAAGCGTAATAATCTCTGCTTCACCCATCATACCGTCAACGCCAAATAGATCAACATTCATTTGCCAAAATTCGCGTTCACGACCACGCTGCGGACGCTCATAGCGCATAAACTGTGCAATACTGAACCATCGCGCTGGATATGCCACTTCTTGTCGTCGAGCAGCAATCATACGGCTCACACTCGGCGTCATCTCAGGACGAATCGCTACATGACGATCACCGCGATCACTAAATTGATATGTTTGCTCATTGACAAGCTCTTGCCCACTTTTTGCTGCATAGACCTCGAGCGGCTCAAGCAGCGGTGCGTCGTACTCTTCGTAGCCATAACGTTTCACTACTCGCCGCCATGTTCGAAAAATATAATTTCGTACACGCAAATCCTCAGGATACCAATCCCGCGCACCACGATACGATTCACTTGAAAGCTTCGCCATAATCTCTATTATTTTTTCATAAAGTAGTGAAAACTGCAAGCGTAAGTATGATTTCGCTCAGAT
>JBATSI010000032.1:0-3624 GCA_049293215.1 Saccharimonas sp. (SeqCode)
GACTAACAACGAGAAGCGTCACCGTCACCCCCACCATAACACTCCTCGTACGAAGCAGTCCAAAGAGACCCAAGACGCCGCCAAGCGTTATACCGACGAGACCGCCGGCAGGCAGCCAGAAGCGAATGTGGTCCGTCCTCTTCGTATCGTTGCTCATCAAGAGCGTCGAGGTCGACGACATCGAAAGAACGACGTACGCCAGCGAGGCGAGCGAAATGATAGCCGTGACAATCCTCACGAGAGTGATCATCGTGAACTCCTTACAGTACGTCACGGAATTTCCGTGAATAGTGCATATTATACATTATTATGCTAAAAAGTCAATATCTGCTATCATAGTGATATGAAAGTTATTCTTGGACTCGGAAACCCCGAGCGCTCTTACGTTGGTACGCGTCACAATATTGGGTTTGCTGCACTTGAAAGTCTTGCTAGCACATGGAATGTGTCTTTTCAGCCAAAATCAAAATTTTCTGCAGATATCGCCGAAACGACACGTTCAGGAGAAAAGATTGTCCTCGCAAAACCGACAACCTACTACAACGAAACTGGTAATGCTGCGCGAGCGCTACTTGATTTCTACAAATTAACGCTTGACGATATCCTCATTATCCACGACGACTCTGCGCTTGATTTTGGCAAAGTCCGTATCCGACGCGGCGGTAGCGACGGAGGCAACAATGGGCTAAAGTCACTCCATCATACAATTGGTCAGAATTTTTGGCATATTCGCATTGGCACCGACAACCTCATCCATCGCAAGATGAACGATGTCGATTTTGTCCTCGGAAAATTCAACCGCGACGAAAAAGAAATTCTCGATTCGTGGACCCTCCCAACGGTGAATACCGTCGTTACGACATTTCTCGACCAAACTATTGAGCCAACCAGCTACAAACTACCAGAATCAAAGCAAGATTTATAGTTTTTGAAAATATCCAAAATAATGCATCTCATAGACAGAGCACTTGAAGTTGCAAAGCAGCGCGCCGCACAGGCAAAAGCCTCACCTCGTAGTAAAGCACCTCAAGCTCCAACCCCCGGCTAAACGTCGGGGGTTGGTTCATATATAACAAAAAATTCCAAACAAAAAAGCGCTAGGTAAGGGTGGGCATCACCTAGCGCCATGTTGCCCTTCGTCCCACCCTATCGGGTATACGTGATCCACCTCACACATACTGGTGATCCGCTGGACAAAGGGGTTAGTAGACACATAACGCTTGTCAAAGGCCTTATAGTGGAGGGTAGATAACTACAAAGCACGTTATGTGCAACCTAACAAGATTGGTATAGCATTTATGCTTTACCAACGTTAGAATAGGGGGTATAAGGTGCTTGAATGAGCTCTCGCTCAATCAATCATCTACGATATTAGCATACAGTTGACAATATGTCAATACTTTTTATAACAAATCATGAATAATATCAATGACATCTCGCCTCAAGACAATAAATACCTCAAGGTATTGTGTTCTATTGCGAAGCCACCAGAAAAGTTATATTATATTGGATCGTTGCCACAAGAGCGAGTAACTACCGTTACGATCGTTGGATCGCGTCGCCCCACCGCATACGGCAAAGAAGTCACAGCGCTTATTGCAAGTAATTTAGCGCGTCACGGTATTGCCATCGTCAGTGGCCTTGCCTTAGGAGTCGACGGTATCGCACATCAATCTGCGCTACAGGCAGGAGGGCTGACAATCGCTGTTCTTGGCAATGGACTTCCTCAAATATACCCTGCGTCACACCGTGGACTTGCCGCGAATATTATTCAAAATCATGGCGCTATCATCACCGAATACGAGCCACATACAGCACCACGAAGCTATCAATTCCTTGAAAGGAACCGCCTTGTTTCAGGGCTTGCAGATGCAATTGTCATCACAGAAGCGTCGTCACGAAGCGGAACACTCAATACCGCTGCACACGCTCTTGAGCAGGGAAAGGACGTCTTTGTTGTGCCTGGCAATATTACAAGCCCCTTGTCACAGGGGTGTAACAACCTCCTCAAGCAAGGAGCGCTCCCTATTACGTCACCCGACGACATTCTTGCTGTCATCGCCCCTCAATCTCATTCTGAAAACGCAACGCTTCCACTAGGCGCTACACCACTCGAGAGCGATATCATAGCACTTATCCAAAAAGGGCTTCGTGATGGCGAGGAAATGCAGCGACAACTCAATGTCACTGCAAGTGACTTCAACATCGCGCTCACCATGCTAGAAGTAAACGGCGTCATACGCTCACTTGGCGCAAATCAGTGGACGCTATCATAGTGATTATACTTGCCCAATATTACAGTGTACCGTATAATCACGATACTGCGTCGAGTCCCGACGAACCCATTCGTCAACGCTCTGCAGCGTAGCGAACGTTGACTAGAAGAAGGGAAACGAAGATGAGCAATCATTGCGCTTCAGCCCCCGAGGGCGTAGAGTACATGCGCCTCACCGAAAGCCAGACACAAGAGTTTCATCAAATCTGGCGCGATCTCGAACGGCATCTCCAGGTAAGTGAGCAACCCAAGATGACGCTCATGCTCATGCTCAATGCTCTCGTAGCAATCAATCCCGCGCACTTCGAATCTGCAAGGAGCTGGTTCGACCGATATGCCAACGTCATGGACCACCAAGCCTTCTTCGACACCATCAAGACGCATCCAGCGTCATAGTCAACGCTACAAGGCCGCCCTGAGACATGGGCGGCCGTTGACATTTGCATTCGTCGCCATAGTGCGTTATTATAAGCGATTGTTTGAATAAATAACGCAAGCACTATATAGTTATATACGAATATGAGCAAGAATTTAGTTATCGTCGAGAGTCCAGCCAAAGCAAAAACCATCGAGAAATACCTCGGTAAGGATTATCATGTCCTCTCAAGTGTTGGACACATTCGTTCGATACCTAAAAAGACAAAAGACG
Organism: Saccharimonas sp. (SeqCode); assembly: GCA_049293215.1. Classification (GTDB taxonomy): domain Bacteria; phylum Patescibacteriota; class Saccharimonadia; order Saccharimonadales; family Saccharimonadaceae; genus Saccharimonas. Next base: position 2,925 of record JBATSI010000032.1, read on the forward strand.
GCACGCCGCCAATAGATATTGCTCATGGATTTAAGACGACCTATGAAGTCGACAGTGAAAAAAAGAAAATTATTAGCGAACTCAAAAAAGCCGTCAAAGCAGTCGGTCCTACAAACGTCTGGCTCGCCACCGACGAAGACCGCGAGGGAGAAGCTATTGCATGGCATCTCTGCGAGGTACTCAAGCTTGATCCAAAGACAACAAAGCGTATTGTGTTTCATGAAATTACAAAATCTGCTATCGAGGAGGCGATTAAGCACCCTCGTACCATCGATATGAGTCTAGTAGAGGCACAACAAGCCAGGCAGATTCTTGATCGTATCGTTGGCTTTGAGCTAAGCCCTGTGGTATGGCAAAAGGTTCCAGGCGGAAAATCTGCCGGTCGCGTACAAAGTCCTGCAGTCAAGCTTCTTGTAGAACGTGAACGTGAGATACGTGCATTTGAAGGCTCTTCTCAGTTTAAAGTGACGGCAATCTTTACTTACAACGGAGAAGAGGTTAAGGCTGATCTCAAGCAGCGTTTTGACACAGAGCAGGCGGCTCACGACTTTCTCGCCCAACTTGATGGCGCACAATTCAGCGTTACTGACATCACGAAAAGCCCAAGCACACGAAACCCTACCGCGCCATTTACAACAAGCACCCTCCAACAAGAAGCCAATAGCAAGCTTGGGTTTAGCAGCAAGGCAACCATGGCAAG
>JBATSI010000033.1:0-2317 GCA_049293215.1 Saccharimonas sp. (SeqCode)
AGCGAGGCAGCAGCTGCTCAAGAACTTGTGCGGCGTGGCCATCGCATTGTTGCACGAAATTGGAAAACGAAGTACTGCGAGATTGATATTGTGTCGTGCAAGAACGATATATATTACTTTTCTGAAGTGAAGCATCGACGAACGACAGTCCAGGGCAATGGATTTGATGCAATTACCTCTCAAAAACTTCGCCAGATGCACTATGCTGCACGGTTTTATGCACACGTAAAGAATCTTCGCGATACAGACATGCGACTATTGGCGATTGCGACAACAGGCAATAACTATTCGGTAGTCGACGTATCGGTAGTAGAATAGAGCTCAAGAAGCTTTGCGCTGACGAGCGGTGCGTTGTGTTCGATCAGGTGCACTCGTGCGGTAATATCGGTGATACCCATGTCAATGACGCGTGTTAGTGTCGCATCGGCGCGAAGAGGAGAAAAGAACGCAATGTATTCATCGAGCTGCGCCTGGGTTGCAAGGATATTGCCAGCGTATCGAGGGAAGTAGTCAAGGCTCTTGTCGCTGCCAAATTGCGTATCTATCCACGCCCAATTCTCTTGAAGCCACTGCCATGTTTTTGTGCGTGCATCTCGGTTGCGAAGAAGGTATACAAACCAAAAAGCCGTGTCTTGTGTGCGAATAGTTTTTGTATCGGTAAGCAAACCAATCAATCGCTCGATACTCTCTACGTTTCTTGTGCTTGTCACGGCACTGCTTATGTCGTGGCGAAGATCTGTTGAGGCAGACATCCGGTATGTGTCGATAAGTGAAGTGATAGTCTCGAGAGGCGTATCGCTATAGCGAACAGCTGCAGTCATGATTATATCTCGAAGCTCGCTATCGAGATCATTGAGTGAATTGTCTTGATATAGCTGCTTTGCTGTATGTATTACCTCGTGGTTTTCGCTGTAGAGCATGTGAGCAAGGATTGTTGCCCGCAGTTTTGTGTCATTTTCAGATTCCTGAGGCTGAGCACTCCACCCTAATCGCGCGAAATTTTTTGCAGCAAGAGTTCCCACGAAGTGTCGCAGGGCTTTTTCTTCGGGCGTTCCTGGATCTATAAAGATCTTAAGGTGGCCAATGACTTGCGACATAATGCCCCAGACTTCTTCGTTCTCTTCTTCGCTATAAGCATCGAGAAGGCCAATCAGACTGGCGCTTGAGACCTTTTCGGCTTTTGCGAGGAGGAGTTGTTGAGATAGGAGAAGTGATCGATCGACAACTGAAAGACTACCGGCACGAACCTGGTCAACGAGGCGAGATAGACTCTCCGCGTCGTACTGTGTTATAAAGTGAGACACATTGCCCTTGTTGAGCAATAATGTTGTTTTTGGATCGATGTCGCCAATAATAGCCTTCTTCGTATCAAGAATATCTGGCAAAGACGTTGATGATGGATGAAGGGGGATGCGCCACATCGTATCGCTTGGGTCGTGCGGTCCTACGAAAAACTGTTGTTGCGTCAAAGTCACAGTCGAGCCAGTTTGTTCAAAGGTGACGACAGGATATCCTGGTGTGGTAATCCAGTGATTCATGAGTGCTGCAACATCTTTGCCGCTTGCGCTACTCAATGCGCCCCATAAGTCGTTGCTTTCTGTGTTGTGGTAGGCGTGGGCAAGAAAGTACTCGTGAAGTCCAGCACGAAATGCGGACTCACTTATCCAGTTGAGAAGCATATAGAGAAGGCGCCCTCCCTTAGCATAGACGATTGCGCCATCAAAGAGTGTACTTATTTCGTCGGGATGATTGACCTCTGTTTGAACAGATTGCACACCTGCAATACTGTCGCGATTAAACGCAAACGATCCCTCGTTGTTACAGAATTGATCCCACATGTGCCAGTCTGGATGGAGCGCATCAACCGCAAGATATTCCATGAGATTTGCAAAACTCTCGTTGAGCCATAGATTATTCCACCACTTCATTGTCACGAGATTTCCAAACCATTGATGGCTTAGTTCATGGCTAATCACTGTGGCGATATATTGTTTATCAGAGATAGTTGTCGTCGCAGGATCGGCAAGAAGGGCTGACTCGCGGTAGGTGATAAGCCCCCAGTTTTCCATAGCGCCAGACGAAAAGTCAGGAACAGCTACGTGGTCGCTTTTTGGGAGTGGGTAGCGGACATCAAAATAATCGTTAAAGAATTCTATCGATTGAACGGCATGGTGAAGCGCAAAATCAAGACTGTCAGGAGACTGAGCGGCTGTTGCCCAGATAGATACCTCCGTCCCTTCTTTTGTGCTGGCAGTTTTGTGCTGGAGCTCACCCATGACAAGCGCCACGAGATAGGTGCTCATGCGTGGCGTTTGCG
>JBATSI010000034.1:0-30359 GCA_049293215.1 Saccharimonas sp. (SeqCode)
GCGCCATACCGCGCAAGAGCTTGTTCGTGGGTACGATAGCAGCGATAAGGCTGCGTGACCAATATCACCTTCAATCCCCTTGACATCCCGGGGGGGGGTGATTAAATGTAAGCATGAGCAATACTTATAATTATCATCATCCTATACATTCCAAACAAACATCTCATTCAAACAACCGTGGCTTCACCATCGTAGAACTCCTCATTGTCATTGTTGTCATTGCCATCCTCGCAGCAATCAGTATTGTAGCGTATAACGGGATTCAAAATAGAGCGTATGATACGACGATACAAAGTGATTTGCGCCAGACGTACATAAAAATACAAGACTATAATATTTCAAGTGGCAAACCTTTAGAAGTAGTTAATGATAGTGTTATTAATGAAGCGCAAAAAACGGCCATAAACTCTGTATTTGTAACAACGCGGAGTGCTTATAGCGACGCAAATGCATTATTGGTATGTAGTGGTAACGGCACAACAGTAATTGTAGCGCGTAGTAAGTCTGGTAATGGGTTCTACTATTCCACCGTTCGAGGCTCAGGTTCACTCACTAGCTGGCCGGGTGATGGAAATGCAAATCTTTGTCCTGCAGTGGGTGTTCCTACGAATGCGACAAACTATGAGTTTTTGTGGATTAAAACTTATGAGGGTTGGCATGAATGGTTCGCTGCTGGAAAATAACACATCAGTAAGTCTCGCTTATTCTCTGAATAGACAAGACCCTAGTACTTAATAGCATAATATGCTAGAATGGCAAGAAGAGCTATTACTAGTGCTAAAAAACAGGTAAGGAAAGAGAGAAGGAACATTCCATGGCTACGCCAAAAAATATCCCGCTAAAGGATTTTAGAAATATTGGTATCATTGCGCACATTGATGCAGGCAAGACGACGACGACCGAAGGTATTTTGTACCGTACGGGTATCAATCATAAAATTGGTGAAGTTCGTGGTGATGGCGATGGTGCAACTACCGACTGGATGGCACAGGAAAAAGAGCGAGGTATCACCATTACCTCGGCAGCTGTAACATGCTTCTGGAAGGGTCACAAGATTAACATTATTGATACTCCAGGGCACATTGACTTTACAGCAGAGGTAGAGCGTTCGCTTCGCGTGCTTGACGGTGCGGTCACTGTTTTCGACGGCAAGATGGGCGTTGAAGCGCAAAGTGAAACCGTGTGGCGCCAAGCAAACAAATATGGCGTTCCTCGTATTTGTTTCGTAAACAAGATCAACCAAACGGGTGGTGACTTTTATAAATCTCTTGAGTCTATTCACAACCGCTTGAGTAAACAGGCGTTTCCTATTCATCTACCGATTGGTTTTGAAAAGGATATTTGTGGTGTTGTCGACCTCGTTGACATGAAGGCATATACGTATGACGATTACACAGATCACGAGCTCAAGGTTGGCGAAATACCAGCTGATATGATTGAAAAGGCAAAGCGCATGCGTAGTCTTCTTGTCGAAAATGCGGTTGAAGCAGATGACGACTTGACGATGAAATATCTTGACGAAGGTGAAGATGCTATTACCGAAGATGAGCTCAAGATGGCATTACGAAAGCGGGTTCTAGAGGGTGACTTTTACCTCGTTACTGGTGGCGATGGCCGTGGTGTGATTGTTGAGAAGCTTCTCGATCTTATGGCAGATTACCTTCCAAGTCCACTTGATGTTGATGAGATTTGGGGCAAGAATCCAAAAACTGGCGAATCTGTAAGTCGTAAGCCGTCAGACAGCGAACCAATGGCGGCGCTTGCCTTTAAGCTCGCAGCTGATCCATTCGTTGGTAAGCTTATCTTTGTTCGTGTGTATAGTGGCGTTATAAAAGCGGGAAGCTACGTACTTAACACCACGACAGGTGAGAAAGAGCGTGTTGGACGTATCGTTCGAATGCACGCTGATAAGCGTGAAGAGATTGACAGCGTTGGGGCGGGAGACATCGCTGCTGTCGTAGGTCTTAAGGGTACGTTTACTGGACATACTATTTGTGACCCAGCGCATCCAATTGCGTTAGAGGCAATTACATTTCCAGAACCTCCTGTGTCGATTGCGGTGGAGCCAAAGACAAAGGCCGACCAAGAAAAAATGGGCATTGCGCTGCAGCGACTTGCAGAAGAGGATCCTACGTTCCGCGTTCATACTGACGAGGAGACCGGTCAGACGATCATGAGTGGTATGGGTGAACTTCACCTTGAAATCCTCATTGACCGCATGAAGCGAGAGTTTAATGTCGAAGCAAACGTTGGTGAGCCTCAGGTTGCCTACCGAGAAACGATTCGTGGTGTTGCCGAAGTACAAGGTAAGCACGCAAAGCAATCTGGTGGACGTGGCCAGTATGGTGATGTTTGGATCAAGTTTGAACCAAACGAAGCTGGTAAGGGCTTTGAATTCGTTGATGCCATTAAGGGTGGCGTTGTTCCTCAGGAATATCGCCCAGCAGTACAAAAAGGTATCAAAGAAACACTGGAAGGCGGTGTTATCGCTGGTTATCCAGTTGTCGATATCAAGGCAACCCTCTATGATGGTAGCTACCACGATGTTGACTCAAGCGAACTTGCCTTTACGCTTGCGGCGCATATCGCAACACGCGAAGGTATTAAGCAGGGTAAGCCGGTACTTCTTGAGCCTGTCATGAACGTCGAGGTTACGACACCTGAAGAATTCATGGGCGATATCATTGGAGACCTTAATAGCCGACGTGGTCGTATTGAGAGTATGGACGACCTTATGGGCGGAGCAAAGCTTATCAAGGCAATCGTACCGCTAGCGAATATGTTTGGGTACACATCCGATATTCGTTCGATGAGCCAAGGACGTGCTGCAAGTACAATGGAACTTGCTCATTACGAAGAGGTTCCACCAAACGTTGCGCAGGAAATCATCGAGAAACGAAACAAGTAGGTGTAGCAATCTAAAGAAGAGACCTTGCTATAGAGCAGGGTCTCTTGCTATATTAAAGAAATGATAAAGGGCATAAAGAAATACTTTAGTTCGAGAAGTCTTCCTCAACTCGCCGCAATACTATTTACCGTTGTGTGTGGAGGTATTGTCCTCGCTGCGTTGCTTGCTAGCGACGAGCGTTGGGTTGGGTGGAGTTTTAGCCGCCTTGGGGAGGCTGGTGCGCCATCGTCGTATCCGTTTAACCTTTCGCTGCTATTGGCTGCGGGGCTTGTGTGGCGGATTAGCACACTTTTAGCTCAGGATTTTAAGCAGCTTAAGGTTTTTTCTGCAGCAAAAATGACAAGCTATTCCTTTAAGGCGTTGGCAATTTGCCTCGCTGGCGTAGCGCTGTTTCCTAACGATACGCAACATGCAATGCATCTTTTCTTTTCTCGCTGTCTTGTCGTGGTTTTTGTTCTCTATGCGATTGCACTACCTCATTCGATACCGTATCTATCAAAACGTGGAAAGACAATATCGTATGGAGCTCCGATACTTGCGATTATACTTTCTCTCCAGGGCTTCTTTTATAAAGACATTTCTTTTGTGTTGTTTGAGGTTCTTCTGGGCGCTTTGGCACTTGGGTGGATCTATGTGTTGTGTCAACTCGTTTCAAAGCGAACGGGTACTGTAGCTGAAGGAATATCTATATCGCAAAAAGATATTACGAATTAGGAAATTACACCATATTCTCCCTTTACTTTTTTGGCTAGCTTCTCTATAATGAGTACTAACGCGCGACGCGTTTTGTCGAGGTGAAAAATCCGACGGTAGCTCGCGTCGTGAAATAACACTAATAAGTAAGGAGTACTTACACATATGGCAGATTTCGATCGAAGCAAGCCACATATTAACGTCGGTACCATGGGTCACGTCGACCACGGTAAAACGACGTTGACTGCCGCCATCACACACGTGCTGGCTAAGCGTCTTCCAAGCGACGTCAACAAACCTCGCAACTACGAAGACATTGACAACGCACCTGAAGAGAAGGCTCGTGGTATTACCATTGCCAGCTCTCACCAGGAGTACGAATCAGAAAAGCGTCACTACGCGCATGTTGACATGCCAGGACACGCCGACTATGTTAAAAACATGATCACCGGTGCTGCGCAAATCGACGGAGCTGTACTTGTGGTTGCTGCAAACGACGGCCCACTTCCACAGACACGAGAGCACGTTCTCTTGGCTCACCAGGTTGGTGTTCCAAAGATTGTTGTGTTTCTTAATAAGATGGACTTGGCTGACCCAGAGTTGGTTGAGCTTGTTGAAATGGATGTTCGTGAGCTTCTTTCAAAGAACGGTTACGACGGCGACAACGCTCCTATCATTAAGGGTTCTGCAACAAAGGCGCTTGACGGAGACAAAGAATCTGAAGATGCTATCATGGATCTCGTGACAGCAATGGATGAATACTTTGACATTCCTACTCGTGATCTTGACAAGCCATTCTTGATGCCTATTGAGGATGTCTTCTCTATTAAGGGTCGTGGTACTGTCGCAACAGGTCGTATCGAACAAGGTATTGTAAAGATTAACGATCCTGTTGAAATTGTTGGACTTAAGCCAACACAAAGCTCAGTTGTTACTGGTATTGAGGCGTTCAAGAAGAGCCTTGACCAAGGACAGGCTGGTGACAACGCAGGTCTTTTGCTTCGCGGTATTGAGCGTGAACAAATTGAGCGTGGTCAGGTTGTTGTGAAGCCAGGTACATTGACTCCACACACAGAGTTCGAAGCAGAGGTTTACATCCTTAAGAAGGAAGAAGGCGGTCGCCACACTCCATTCTCAAAGGGATACAAGCCACAATTCTACTTCCGAACAACTGATGTTACTGGTGAAGTCGAGCTTCCAGCTGACAAAGAAATGGTGATGCCAGGTGACCAAGTAACTTTCAAGGTGAAGTTGCTTGCGCCAATTGCTATGGATAAAGGTCAAGACTTTGCGATCCGCGAAGGTGGTCGCACAGTTGGTGCTGGTGTTGCAACAAAGATTATCAAATAGATAATTTCTCTGCAACAGAAAAGAACACCCAAGTAGGGTGTTCTTTTTGATTATGAATAATAGCAAGTGAGATTGATGGGTGTGGCGGTGCGTAGAGTAATATATTCTACGCACCACCACGACATCCACGCGAGAGCTCAGGCCCAGTAACGTCGAGATACCAGGAGCGCTGTGCCACTGGCCAAGAGAGGTGCAACGAGGGATATTACTCCTCTCGCGACACCGGTCTTGGCAAGCTGCGGTTTTGCAGCAGCTTCCACCTTTGCGGCCGGAGCTGATTGCTTTGCCACTGGTGTGGCTGGCTTCTCCTGCACCGGTGACACGGGTGTTGGTTTCTCCGAAGGCGGATCCGTGGGCGTGATGATAGCTCCACACTCATCGTCGGTTGCCGCGCGTTGAGTGACGACGATTGGATCGTCGTACACCTTCTGTCCGAAGGTCCACTCCCAGGTGCTCTCATCGAACACAGGATCTTGATGCCATGCCGTCATGACGACATCGACAGTGCCTCCCGTGCCACCTGGCGTACACACTGGTGCTTCTTCGACGACATCCTCTCCGGTCAGCGGTTCGGGTGCGACTGGCTTGTCACAGCCAAGCTCTGTCTTTTCGCTTGGCGTGAGGTCTCGGACCTTAGACCAATCGTTCCAGGTTGTGACCGGATCGGACTGGACCCAGGTGTTTCCGTCGAGTGTCCAGTCGGTAGTCTTCACCCCGTCGCGTGATTCGACGCCCAGCTCGCAAGTTGTGCGTTGATCGACGACAGGCATTGTGATGACTGCTGGCTTTTCTGGTGGTATTGGGGTGTCACCCCCACCACACTCAACAGAACCTTGCCAGTGATAATTCGTCCCTCCAATCTGGACCCACTGATACTCAAAATGAGTCCAGCCAGGCCAATTTGGGTGCGTGGTGACGTCAAATGATTTGACGCCGCTCCATGTGCCTGTGCTGTTGTGGAAGTTGAAGGTTTGGACATCACCTGTGTCCATGTTCTTCACTCTCACATTGGCGTCGTTCGATTGTCCCGCTGGAAGATCCACGGGGTAGGAAACGACAACACCAGCCTCGCAGGTCGGTGCTGGGTATTCCCAGTTCCAATCGAAGGATGGTGGTGTGGCCAAGGCAACTGGACTGATGCCAATGGCTGTTCCGATTGCAAAAAGCGCAACCCAGAACATTAACGTCAGTGAAAACTGACGTTTCTGGTGACGTGCCCTGTGTTTCACGGCTCCTCCTAGGAGTTCTCCTTGTGAATGTACTATGCGCTTAGTAGCGTCTCATAGTTATAGCATAAAGACGCAACATCTTCAAGAGTCACGATAGTACGCTATTTACAGATTCAGTTATCCATGCTATGATACACAAGTATTATTAAATAGTATCGAGAACTCCGTCAGACGTAAGCTTTTGAAGATACGATTCGAACGAGAGGTTACGATACAGCACATAAGGAGGAGCTATGGCTCAAAAAGAAGAAGGTCTTAAGATACGTATTCGCCTCAAGGCATACGATCATAAAGTGATTGACCAATCAGCGAAGCAAATTATCGACACGGCGATTCGTACGGGTGCGAGCGTTGCTGGCCCAGTACCGCTACCGACACGTCGCAGTAGCTATACTGTCGTGAAGAGTCCACACGTATACAAGACTGGTGGTGAAACTTTTGAAATGCGTGTGCACAAGCGACTTATCGATATTACAAATGCAAAGCCAAAGACAATCGATAGTTTGCAGAATCTATCGCTTCCATCTGGTGTTGATGCAGAAATTCGCATGTAGATAGGAATGTCCATTAAAAAATGAGCTCATATTGAGCTCATTTTTTAATGTGAATTTCAGCACTACTCAGTAGTTGTACTGCGGTGTTCTTGTATTTTCTTTAGTGCTTCAGGTGAGAGATTGTTAACAATACTGTTGGTCTCGTCGATTTGATCATAGATTGACTGAATCTGTGCGGTGACATAAATAAGCCATGTTCCAAAGCAGAGAACAATAATGCTCAATACGAGCCAGTAGATTGTCTGTCGTGTGATACGGAAAGTCATGAAAGGCTCTGTTGGCTTTTCGAGCTTGAATGAACGCATCTGGCGACTCTTTACCGGTTTGCTTGCTGATGATTTGCTCTTGGTTGACACAGAAGCTTTAGTCGTCTTCTTTGGTGTCGTTGCTTTCTTGGTTGTAGTTTTCTTTGCTGTCATGACTCTATTATGCATAATTGTGTTTAAAAAAACAATATGTTGCTTATGGTATACTTGAAATATGTCATCAGCAAAAAATAAACAACGCACTTATGCGCGTAACCGTCTATTGAGTAGGCGGGGATATGAAAAAATAACAGAGAGCGACGAGCATTATTTACTAAAGCTTGTCCTTGTATTGCTTCTCGGTACATTGTGGCTTAAATTTCAATCGCCTGTGAGCGTCGCGGGTATTCTCTTGACAGGACTACCTGTAGGGACGCTATTCGGCCTCCTTATTGTTCATCATTTTGAAAAGAATCAATTTAACCGTAAGATATGGTACGCTATTATTCTTATCATGACAGTCATCAGCTACTTTTTACCAGCAGGAATCGTTATCTAGTGGCGTCGTGATTTATACAAAATATCGTACATTGTTAATCAACGATCAATAAACATAGGGCTGTCATTGCTCTATGAATATTACGCGAGATAACTCTCCAAAACCCTTGACGAAATACCCTAAAGTATGCTACTATGGAGATTGTAATTTATTACGTAATAATAACTTGCTTCCGAGTGAATGAGTAGGTCTACGGAAACCGCTCGCCACCGGAGGTTTTAAATGGGAGCAAGAGGGCAATGAAAGCACTTCTCGGTACCAAGATTGGTATGACCCAAATCATCAGTGAGGATGGTACAGCAGTTCCTGTGACGCTTATCCAAGCTGGCCCCGTAACCGTGACTCAGGTGAAGTCAGTCGAAACTGACGGCTACAACGCGGTACAGGTGGCGTATGGTGAGGGTAAGAACCTGAGCAAGGCCGTGGCTGGACATGTGAAGCCAGCCGGTGTAACTCCGAAAGAACTTCGGGAATTTCGTATCGACAATCTAGATGAGATCAAGGTTGGTGATACATTTGACGTTACTAGTTTTGAGCTAGGTGACGTTGTTGATGCAACAGGCATCAGCAAAGGTAAAGGTTTTGCTGGAAATATTAAACGGCACAACTTTGAACGCCATCGCAAGACGCATGGTGGTAAAGGAAATACACGCAAACCGGGATCTATCGGTAGCATGTATCCACAAAAAGTATTTAAGGGCAAGCGTATGGCCGGTCGCATGGGCCATGAGCAAGTAACGGTGAAGAACCTTACTATTGCTTATCTTTCGCCAGAGGACAACCTCATCGGTGTAAAGGGCGCTGTGCCAGGTCCAAAAAAGGGCTTAATTGTATTGGGAGGTGCTAAGTAATGGCTGAAACAAAGACGCCAGCAAAAGCAACTACCTTGCCAAAGACGGTGTTTAGTGTTGAAGTGCCGAATCACGAGCTTGTAAAGCTTGCGTATGATGCATTTCTTGCAAACAGTCGTTTGGCAAGTGCTACAACACTACAGCGCGGCGAAGTCCGTGGTGGTGGTAAGAAGCCATGGAAGCAGAAGGGAACGGGACGAGCACGTTTTGGTTCTAGTCGTAACCCTATCTGGCGTGGTGGTGGTATTGTTTTCGGACCACGTGGTAACGAGAACTACACCAAGAAGTTGTCAAAGACCAGTAAACGAGTTGCTCTACGACAAGCGTTGACGCTTGCTAATGAAGCAAAGAAGATTACTGTTGCAGAAATCAAGACAACAGGAAAAACTGCTGAAGCAGCAGCATTTCTTAAAGAAAACAAATGTAATGACAAGACAAAGGTTCTCATTGTTGTTGATGAAAAAACGCCAGCAATAATGCGCGCAACAAATAATCTCGAGAATGCCCTCTTGGTACGCGCAACCTACCTCAGTGTCTATTACATTTTAAATGCGGATCGGATTTTTATTAGTCCGAAGGCAGTTAAAAGTATTGAAGCATGGCTAAGCGAGGAGGATAAGTAATATGAATCTTGTATTAGTAACTCCCCGTGCAACAGAAAAGGCCTATCGCCTGATTACTGTGCAAAATACGTACGTTTTTGATGTACCTGTGTTTGCAAACAAGCAGCAAATTGCTGAGGCTGTAGAAGCTCAATATGAGGGAACGAAAGTTTCTCACGTAAAGACTGCTGTGCAGACAGGAAAGTCAGTTCGTTTTAGCCGCGGTAAAAACCGCTATCCAGGCACAACGACACGCAAAGACAGCAAGAAAGCTTACGTCACGCTCAGTGAAGGTAAGATTCGTGTCTTTGACCAAGAAGAACAGCAGGAGGAGAAGAAGTAATGGCAATTCAAGCTTACAACCCAACAACTCCAGCTCGTCGTGGTATGACGAGTCAAGATACAAGCGAGATTACAACACGTAAACCGCTTAAGAGCCTGGTTCGTAGTAAAAAGCAAATGGCTGGACGCAACAACCAAGGAAAGATTACAACACGTCACCGTGGTGGTGGTGTCAAGCGACACTATCGACTGATTAATCATGCAATGCCTGCAGACATGACATTGACAATCGAGGAAATCGAATACGACCCAGGTCGTTCAGCGCGTATTGCTCGTGTAAAAGACCAGCATGGTCTCTACCATTACATTATTGCTGATGTAAACATGAAGAAGGGCGCAGTGATTAAGACCGGCGCAAATGCTCCTGTTGAAACAAGCAATCGCATGCCTCTCGCAAACATTCCTGTTGGTTCGCAAATCTACGCAATTGAGCTAAATCCAGGTCGAGGCGGACAAATGGTTCGTTCTGCTGGAACAAAAGCACAGCTTATGGCAAAAGAAGGCGACTATGCAATGGTTCGCATGCCAAGCGGTGAAGTTCGTAAATTCCGTCTAGAATGTGAAGCTTCTATCGGTGTTGTTGGTAATATCCAGCACCAGAACGTCAAACTAGGAAGCGCTGGTCGCCGTCGCCGTCTTGGCTGGCGTCCAAGTGTTCATGGTAAGGCGATGAACCCAAGCGATCACCCAATGGGTGGTGGTGAAGGTAAGACTGGTCCAGGCCGTATTCCAAAGACACCATGGGGCAAACCTGCGATTGGGTTTAAGACTCGTCGCCGTAAATCAACCAATAAGATGATTGTTCGCAGTCGTCACGAAGCTAAGAGGAAGAGGTAGTTATGAGTCGATCACTCAAAAAAGGCCCATTCGTCGACGCGAAGCTTGCCCGCAAAGTGGCAGCTCTGAAGGTTGGCGATCGTACGGTAACCAAGACCTGGGCTCGCAGCAGTACAATCACGCCAGAAATGGTTGGATTTACCTTTGCTGTGCACAATGGTCGCGTACATGTACCAGTGCTTATTAGCGAGAATATGGTGGGACACAAACTCGGTGAGTTTAGTCCTACACGTAAGTTCCGCAAGCACGGTGGCAAGGAGAAGAAGTAATGGCAGAGTCAACAGTATATAGTGTTCGCGCTAATATCAAGAGTGTTGACCAGGCACCGCGAAAGGTATCGCTTGTAGCGAGTCTTGTACGCGGACGAAGCGTTTCTGATGCTTTAGTTATCCTGGATCATACACCAAAGCGTGCTGCTCTCGTTGTCAAGAAGGCTATTGCAAGTGCTCAGGCAAATGCAGTCAACAATCACGGACTTGACGCAAAGACGCTTGAAGTAACAACGCTCAGTGTGACTGCAGGTCCACGATTGCGCCGCTTTAAGCCGGCCAGCCGCGGACGAGCATTGCCATTCCAAAAGCGCTCAAGTCATATATTGGTGGAAGTGACTGGAAGCGAAAAGGTGCGAAAGAAACCTGCAGCTAAGAAGGCTGACAAGACGCCAGCCAAAGAGGAGACGAAATAATGGGACAAAAAGTTAACCCCCTCAGCTTCCGCCTCCAAGTCAGTAAAAATTGGAGCTCACGCTGGTTTGGACAAAACAAGCATGACTTCGCTAAGTGGCTCGCGGAAGACATAAAGGTTCGTGAATTGATTGAGCGCAAATTCTCAAGTCGCCCAACAATTGATCGAATTGAAATAGAACGAAGTGCCAATCAAGTCACGGTTACCATTCATACAGCAAAAGCTGGTGTTGTCATTGGTCGTGGTGGCGCTGGTGTTGCTGAGCTCAAGACAGAGCTCGAAAAAATAGTAAAACTTCCTGTACGTATTAACATCGAAGAGGTTCGCCGGCCAGAGCTAAGCGCAAAGCTTGTATCAGAGAACATTGCTCACCAGCTCGAGCGACGAGCAAACTTCCGTCGTGCAATCAAAATGGCTGCACAGAATACGATGAACGCTGGGGCGAAGGGTATTCGTATCCAAGTCGCCGGCCGTCTTAACAATGCAGAAATGGCTCGTCGGGAAAAGCTGATCGAAGGATCGGTACCACTTCATACCCTTCGTGCAGATATCGACTTTAACACCGCTCGTGCAAATGCTCCAGGCGTTGGCATTATTGGAGTTAAGGTGTGGATCTATAAGGGTGAAAGGAGCGCTAAGTAATGTTGCTTCCTAAGAAAACCAAGTTTCGTAAAGTTCGCATCGGCAAGAATGATGGCGTCGCTACACGTGGTAACTATGTTGCGTTTGGTGATTATGGACTTCAAAGTCTTGATAACGAACGCATTACGAGCCGTCAGATTGAGTCTGCTCGACAGGCGATGACTCGTTACGTAAAACGTGGTGGTAAGATTTGGATTCGAATCTTTCCTCATACGCCAGTAACGCGTAAGGCGCTTGGCCTCAAGATGGGTGGTGGTAAAGGAAACCCAGAGTTCTTTGTTGCAAAGGTCAAAACAGGAACAGTTCTGTTTGAAATGAAAGGCGTAAGTGAAGAAGTTGCGCAAGAAGCAATGCGACTTGCTGGCCATAAACTTCCTGTTAAAACTCGATTTATCAAGAGAGGGGAAGTATAATGGCAGACACAAAGAAGCCTATAGCAAAAAAGGCAACTGAGGTAAAGACACTCGAAAAACTTCGAGAAGAACTTACCGCAAAGCAGAACGACCTACTAGAGAGTCGACGAAGTCATAAGCTAGGAGAGCTCGTCAATCCTCGTGTGCTGAAGAGCTTACGAAAAGACGTTGCTCGTCTCTTGACTGAAGTGAAGGCTCGTGAGTTAACAGATAAGGAGAGTGAATAATGGCCAAGACATTGACCGGTACAGTGTCCTCGAACGCGAGTGACAAAACTATCACCGTCGCTGTTACTAGTCGTGAGACTCACCCGATTTATGGGAAGCAGTACACTGTTACCCGTAAATACGTTGCTCACGATGAAGACAACGACGCCAATAAGGGCGATATCGTGCGAATTATCGAGACACGCCCAATAAGTAAACGTAAGGCTTTCAAACTTGATGCTATTGTGAAACGTTCACAGGGAAGCATCGAGGTGAAAGACGACGTTGAGGAGGTGTCTGAATAATGATCCAACAAGAATCACGCCTCAAGGTAACTGATAACAGCGGTGCAAAGGAAATTCTTTGTATCCGAGTTCTTGGTGGCACGAAACGTCGTTATGCGCGCGTTGGTGACACGATTGTCGCTACCGTCAAGGACGCAAGCCCAACGGGAACAGTAAAAAAGAAGTCAGTAGTACGAGCGGTTGTTGTTCGTACGCGCGATCAGATTCGTCGTAAGGACGGAAGTACAATCTCGTTTGATGACAATGCTGCCGTTATCGTAAACGACGACAAGACCCCACGCGCAACGCGTGTATTTGGTCCTGTGCCTCGTGAACTTCGCGATCTTGGCTATAGCAAAATCATTAGCTTAGCACCGGAGGTACTCTAATGGCTCAACGAATTCGAAAAAATGATATAGTAAAAATCATCAGCGGTGCCGATAAAGGTACGACAGGTAAAGTTTTGGCTATTGATGCAAAAAAAGAAGTTGCGCTTATTGAAGGTGTTGGACAAAAACATCGTCACGTAAAACCTACGCAGCTCAATCCACGCGGTGGCAAAAAAGACATTCATGTGCCAGTGCCACTTCACAAATTGGCGCTCATCGTTGATGAAAAAGCTGGTAAGGTAAGCCGTATTGGCTATAGCAAAAAGGATGACGGCACGAAGGTTCGTGTTGCTCGTCAACTAAAGAATAAGGAGATCAAATAATGGCGACATCAACAACCGCCCCGACTCCTCGCTTGAAAGCCTTGTTTAACGATACCTATCGCAAGGAACTTCAGGCCGAATTGAAGCTCGACAACATTCATCAAGTGCCTGTTATCGAGAAGATTGTGGTCAGCGCAGGAATCGGTAAGCATAAAGACGACAAGCGTTTTCACGAACTTGTTCGTAATACTATTACAAAGATTACTGGTCAAGCCCCAGTTGATCGACTTGCAAAGAAGTCAATTGCAACCTTTAAGATTCGTGCAAAAATGGGTGCGCCAGTTGGCGTAAGTGTCACATTACGTGGCAATCGTATGTACGAATTTCTTGATCGGCTTGTAAATGTAAGCTTGCCACGAGTACGCGACTTTCACGGAATTGGAACGAAATTCGATAAAGGTGGTAATTATAATCTTGGTCTGACCGACCAGTCGATATTCCCAGAGCTTACTTTTGAAGAGACGCAAACGATACATGGACTCCAGATCACCTTTACCATCAAAGGTGGAGACAAGGTAACGAGCCGTGCATTGTTAGAAAAGTTTGGTCTACCATTTGAGAAAGAAGGGAGCAAGTAATGGCGAAGAAATCAATGATTGCTCGTGACAAAAAACGACAAGAGATGATTGAAAAGTTTTCTCAAAAACGCGCCGAGCTAAAGGAAGCTGGCGACCTAGAAGGCCTTCAGACACTTCCACGGAACAGTAGTCCAACTCGCTGGAAGAACCGTGATGTATTAAGTGGTCGTCCACGTGGCTACATGCGTCGTTTCGGACTAAGCCGAATTAACTTCCGCGAAAAAGCAAGCAAGGGTGAAATCCCTGGTATAACAAAGAGTAGTTGGTAAAGGAAAGGAGAACGAATATGTCTTTACAATCAACTGACCCAATCGCAGACCTCCTGACCCGCATCCGCAATGCTGCAATGGTTGGCAAAACAGAAGTTCGCGTACCAACCAGCAAACTAAAGAAGGTTGTCGCAGAACAATTAGCAAAAAATCACTATCTCGCTGACGTTACCCTTGAAGAGGGTAAGCCACGAGGTAACCTCGTCATTACTATCAATCGCCCAGGTGAAAGCTGCCAGATCAATGAAATCTCACGAGTCAGTAAGCCAGGACGACGTGTTTATGTCGCTGCAGCTGATATTCCAAAGGTCAAACAGGGCCGTGGAATCGTCTTGGTAAGTACAAGCAAGGGTGTGATGACAGGTCGTGAAGCAGTAAAGCAAAAACTCGGCGGTGAAGTACTGCTGAAGGTATATTAAACAAGGAAGGAAATAGCATGAGTCTGAGTCGAATCGGAAAACTACCAGTAGAGATTCCGTCCGGTGTGACAATTACGGTCGATTCTCATGACGTAACCGTTAAGGGGCCAAAAGGCGAGCTGAAGCAATTTATCGTTCCAGCTGTAACGGTGAAAGTCGAGGATAATCACGTACTTGTTTCGCCAAATGACGAAAGCAAAGAAGCACGTTCGCATCATGGTTTGATGCGCTCGCTTATCAACAATATGGTGATCGGTGTCACAAAGGGGTACGAAAAGCGCCTTGAAGTAAAAGGTGTCGGATTTCGTGTCAGTTCAAGCAATAACGAGCTTGATATGAGCCTTGGCTTTAGCCACCCGGTAAAATACAAAGCACCTGAAGGTGTACAAGTATCAAACGAGAAGATGATTATCGTTGTAAGTGGTATTAATAAGCAAAAAGTTGGCCAAGCAGCTGCTGAAATTCGTGCACTGAAGAAGCCAGAGCCTTACAAGGGCAAAGGTATTGCGTATGTAGATGAAGTAATTTTGCGTAAAGCAGGAAAGACAGGTAAATAGTTATGGCAACAGGACTTGCAAAAAAACTACTGAATCGCAGTCTTCGAAAGGCACGCGTACGCAGTAAAGTTCATGGTACAGCTGAACGTCCACGATTAAGTGTTACGATCAGCAATGTCCATGTATCAGCGCAAATTATCGATGACGACGCACAAAAAACACTTGTTGCAGCAACGACTGTCGGTGCAAAAGCAACAGGTACGATGACAGCAAAGGCTGCTGTTGTTGGTGCAGATATTGCCAAGAAGGCAAAAAAAGCTAAAATAACCGCTGTTGTATTTGACCGCAATGGTCGCCAGTACGCTGGACGACTCAAGGCATTGGCCGATGCAGCACGTAAGGAAGGATTGGAATTCTAGTATGGCTGAGACTCCAGCAAGTACTACACCACAAGCAAGCGCACCACGTGAACGACGCGGGCGCAATCAGCGTGGTGGTCGTCGCGATGACCGACGCAATCAAGCCCCTGAAGCTCCAAAAGAGTTTGAAGAGGTAGTTATCAACATCGACCGTGTGTCACGCGTTGTGAAGGGTGGACGTCGATTCCGCTTCAAGGCGCTTGTTGTCGTTGGCAACCGAAAGAATAAGGTAGGTGTTGGCGTATCGAAGGGTGCAGACGTTCAGTCGGCTATCGCTAAGGCAACCAACGTCGCGAAAAAACACCTTGTTACTATTCCTATTGAAAATGAAACTATTCCACATGATGCAGAGATTAAGTTGAGCGGTGCTCGCGTGCTTATCAAGCCAGCAGCTCCAGGTACTGGTATCATTGCTGGAGGAGTTGTTCGTTCTGTTATCGGTGTGACAGGTATTCGCAACATGCTTTCTAAGTCACTTGGTAGCACAAATAAGGTAAATATCGCATATGCGACGGTAGAGGCACTCCGTACGCTTGTTCCACGAAGCGAATGGCTTAATGCGCCTGCTGCGGCAAAGAAAAAGACAGATACTAAAAAGGAGGCGAAGTAATGAAATACAATGAGCTCCAAGTAACTGCAAATAAAAATCGCAAGCGAGTTGGACGCGGTATCTCTGCTGGTGGCGGAAAGACCGCTGGACGAGGAACGAAAGGCCAGAACGCTCGTACCGGAAAGAAACTTCGCTCAATGTTCCAGGGTGGTCAGAACGGTATAGCAACAGCTATCCCGAAGGGTCGTGGATTCAAGAGTCTTCGAACACCTGCGCAGATTGTCTATCTTGACCGACTGAATGATCTTAAGGGGACTATTGACAATATGTCTCTCTACGAAGCAGGCCTTATTGCAACGCCATTTCACACCGTGAAGGTGATTGCTCGAGGTGAGCTTACAGGTAAAGTAACGCTTAAGGTACAGGCAGCGTCAAAGAGTGTTATAGAAGCAATCAAGAAAGCTGGTGGTACATTTGAAAAAGTGCCGACACCACTTCAACAATCAACCAAAGCAGCTGAAGCACAAGACGCAAAAACGTCAAAGAAGTAAGCATCGTAATGCTATAAGAAAAACACCTTTCATAAGGTGTTTTTCTTATTCCTGGTATAATTCGTAGATTGTTGATCATGTTGTTGATGAGTATTTCGACATTTGAGATGTAATACTGTATACTTGTAAGAGCTTTAAGGATCAAATAAGGGACTAACAATGAATTGGAAAAATATCTTACATTCGCTTAAAAATAAGGACATGCAAAAGCGCCTTGGTGTCGTATTTGGCTTGATCGTCGTATTTCGATTTCTTGCGCACGTACCAGTGCCGCTAGCTG
This sequence comes from Saccharimonas sp. (SeqCode), assembly GCA_049293215.1. Classification (GTDB taxonomy): domain Bacteria; phylum Patescibacteriota; class Saccharimonadia; order Saccharimonadales; family Saccharimonadaceae; genus Saccharimonas. The sequence continues at coordinate 16,675 of JBATSI010000034.1, forward strand.
AGCCAAGTCGCCTCAAGGATATTATCGATAACGTCGTGGCATCAAGCGACTTTGGTGGCTTTCTTAATCTTATTTCGGGTGGAGCACTTGCTCAACTCTCGATAGTTCTCGTTGGCCTTAGTCCGTTTATTACGGCATCAATCATTACACAGCTTCTCACAAAAGCAATCCCTCAGCTCGAAGAGCTTCATAAGGATGGTGAGTCGGGTCGTCGTAAGATAAATCAGTGGACTCGTATCATCTCTGTTCCCCTTGCTGTTCTGCAATCAATAGCGATTATCTATATTCTACGCCAATCAGTCTTGGCAGGTAGTACCGCTGGTACAGTGACAACAACTCCTGTGGAATGGATTGTTGCGGTAACTGCTATGACTGCTGGCTCTGTGCTCCTCATGTGGCTCGGTGAACTTATTACCGAACAGGGAATAGGTAATGGCATTAGCTTGGTCATTTTTGCTGGAATCATCAGCCAGCTGCCAACAACGCTTGGGACGCTTGTTACCTCGCTCTTCGATACAAGCTCGGGTACGTTGAGTGTGTTTGGCTGGTTTAGTATGCCAATCAATCCGACGGCCTTTTGGATTGCATTATCACTTGGCGCGATCGGCCTCATTCTTCTCTACTTCCTTGTCAAAATCAACGAAGCGCAGCGCATTGTGACGATTAATTATGCAAAACGAGTCAGCGGTAACAGTATGTACGGAGGTGTCAAAAGCATCCTCCCTATTAAGCTCATCGCTGCAGGTGTTATTCCGGTGATCTTCGCCGTTGCTTTCTTGAGCTTGCCAGCATTTGTTGGTCAGGTCATGAAGGCGATGTCGAGTGGAAGCCACGAACTTGCAAACAACCTTATCCAATGGTTCCAGGCGCCGACAGCTACCACGTTCGCGAGTGGTGATTGGGGCGTTGCAGTATATCCTATAGCATACTTCTTGCTTGTGATTCTCTTTACCTACTTTTATACAAGCATTGTATTCAATGCAAACGAGATAGCTGAGAATCTCCAAAAACAAGGTGGCTTCATCGAAGGAGTTCGCCCTGGGCATAAAACTGAGGAATACTTGTCGAGAACCGTGAATCATCTCAACCTCTTCGGATCGGTTGCGCTCGGTTTTATCGCTATTATGCCGTTTATTATGGACTATATTTTTGCCAAACTTGGGCTTAGCGTATCAAACCTATCGATTGGTGGTACGGGACTACTCATTGTGGTGACTGTCGGTCTTGAGACGCTTCGTCAGGTTAATTCACGAGCACTGATGGTTACCTATGACGACTTCGATGTGAACGATCTTGATGATGAGGGAAAACCAAAAAAGCAACGACGTTTTGTGCCGCACCTTCGTAGGCAACGAGCTTAGCTACAAAATAGAGAATATAAAAGCCAGGGAATAATCCTGGCTTTTTCTCATATTTCCTCAACATCCCACCAGTATGCTATACTATAGCCATAAGCAATACTTATAATTATCATCATCCTATACATTCCAAACAAACATATCATACAAACAACCCTGGCTTCACCATCGTTGAACTCCTCATCGTCATCGTCGTCATCGCTATCCTTGCAGCAGTATCTATTGTCAGCTACAACGGTATCCAAACACGAGCAAGAGCAAGTGCAACCGATGCAGATCTTTCTAACCTTAACACCAAACTACAAGCATACTACATAGCAAACAACAACACTGTTCCAGACTCCCCTGAAAAACTAAAGCAAGACGGCTTTGGAGAGATGACGAGTAAAATGAATTGGGGGGATGATAGTAGTACTCCCCGTGGACGGTACTTCGTGAGTGGATACTCTGGAAGTGACGGATATGGTTATTTTAACATAGTCTATTGGGACTACAAAAATGAAGGGTGGACGGTAAAATATTGGGAGTGGTGGTCAGATGAAATGAACACCGGCTATGATAGTGGAATCTACAGAGATCCATCGTCAGGTGAAACTCCCTGCAAGGCCGAGAAGCTTGAACAGTGTAAAATGCCTGTATATAATTAAGCGTATACGAGCTCTTAAGAGATACTATTGCTTGCATTTATCTCGATACCCTTTATAATGAATAACAGAGAGGAGCATGAGTAATAGTTCTCATGCATAAATGTAAGTTTGCTCTTTACTTTTTAAAGAGTTTAGCTTATAATGTTATCTTGTATATCTATGGCGAGTCAAAAGGAAGTTATCAAATTGCGTGGTAAGGTAGTGGAAGCACTGCCTAATACTCAATTTAAGGTAGAACTGGAGAATAGCCTAAGTATTATCGCTCACATCAGCGGAAAGATGCGCAAGCATTATATTCGATTGGTACCAGGCGATACCGTGGAAGTCGAGCTGACCCCTTACGATCTTACGAAGGGTAGAATCGTCTTCCGCGCACGTGATTAATAACGTAGAAGTTGCTCATGATATCAAGCAATTTCTCATTAACGCAGGTTTTTCCTGAAGGAGATTTGTACGCTCATGAAAGTTCGTGCGAGTGTCAAAAAGATCAGCCCCGATGATCAGCTGGTCCGGCGCAAAGGCCGACTCCGTGTCATCAACAAGAAAAAACCTAAGAATAAGCAAAGGCAGGGTTAAGCATGGCTCGAATTTCTGGGGTAGTCATACCTTCTGAAAAGCAAGTGCAGATCGCTCTTACCTACATATATGGTATAGGGCCGAAGCGCGCTCGAGACATCCTTGCGGCGGCTAATATAGAGCCGACCACTCGGGTGAAGGATCTCACCGAGGCTGAAGAGCGGACACTCCGTGACACGATCGACAACGGTTATGTCGTAGAGGGTGATCTACAACGCCTGGTGACCAACAATATCAAACGCCTCAAGGATATCAACGCATATCGTGGTTTGAGGCATAAATCTGGACTTCCAACACGCGGACAACGAACCCGTACGAATGCACGGACTCGCAAGGGCAAAGCCGTCGCGGTTGGTGGTGCACAGCCAAAAGCAGCAAGTAAGACTTAGGAGAAAGGACGAGATATGGCAGAAGCTAAATCGACAAAGAAAAAACAGCGCCGATCAGTCCCATCTGGTCAGCTGCATATTCAGGCAACGTTCAACAATACTATTGTGACGTTTGCCGATAGTAAGGGCAATGTCCTTACCGCTTCAAGTGCGGGAGCCTGTGGGTTCCGCGGAAGCAAAAAGGGAACAGCATACGCAGCGCAAATCGCTGCAGAGAAAGCTTCAGAAGCCGCAAAGAGCGGTTACGGAGTGCGTACCGTTGACGTATTCGTTAAGGGTGTTGGTCTTGGCCGAGATGCCGCTATTCGTGCGGTGAGTGGCTTTGACATTGCTGTAAACAGTATCAAAGATGTGACCGGCGTTCCTCATGGCGGCGTCCGTCCACGAAAGGCAAGGAGGGCGTAATGGCACGAGATACGAGCCCTATCGTAAAACAAAGTCGTCGCGAAGGAGTTGCTCTCCATCCAAAAGCGTACAAGATTATGGCGCGCAAGAGTGGTATTCCAGGTGAGCATGCAAATGGACGCCAGGGAAAGCAGAGTATGTACGCGACGCAGCTTCGAGAGAAGCAGAAGGTTCGTCGTATGTACGGATTGCTTGAAAAGCAATTTGTCCGTTTGATGAATGAGGCAACTCGACGTGAAGGACTAAGTGGCGAAAACCTCTTACGATTTCTTGAGCAACGACTCGATAACACCGTGTATCGCGCTGGATTTGCAACAAGTCGCCGCGCAGCACGTCAACTGGTAAGCCATGGACATTTTGAGCTGAATGGCCGTCGCGTTGATATTCCATCAATTCGCGTTAAGGCAGGTGATGTTATCACTGTACGACCAAAAAGCGTCAAATCAGGCTACTTTAGTCAGATTGATGATATCTATGGAAACACAAGCCAAGCTCCATTGAGTTGGCTTAAGAGTGACATAAAGAAGCTTAAAATCGAAGTCACAAGCGAGCCAAAGCGTGAAGAGGCTGAGGCAGATATTAATGAGCAGCTAATTGTTGAGTACTACTCACGATAAAAGGGTAAGGAGATAATAAATGTCTAAAGTAATTCACAATCCAGCTCTCGCGGCTATTAAAGACAACGATTCGAACAGCAGTACTTTCGTTATCGAACCGCTTCACGATGGCTACGGAAACACCCTTGGCAACAGCCTTCGACGTGTGCTTCTCAGTAGCATAGAAGGCGGCTCTGTTGTTGCCTTTCGTATCCAGGGGGCAACCCATGAGTTTACGACCGTTCCTGGTATCAAGGAAGACGTTGTCGATATCATGCTTAACTTGAAGGGCGTCAATCTCATCGTTCATAGTGACACTCCTGTTGAGCTTCGTCTCGAGAAAAAGGGTTCTGGTGTTGTTACTGCGGGTGATATCAAGACCACCGCAGATGTTGAAGTCGTCAACCCAGAACACGTTATCTGTACGATTGATGATCCAAAAGCCGAAGCAGTTATTGACCTTGTTGTTGAATCAGGTCGAGGCTACTACGCAATTGAAGAATCAAGCGCAAATCGCCTTCACAGTGACATGATTGCTCTTGATGCAATGTTTAGTCCAGTAGTGCGAGTTCGTTTTAAGGTTGACCCAACTCGTGTTGGCCAAGAAACCAACCTTGAACGACTTGAAATGACCGTTGAAACAGATGGCTCGCTCACACCGCGAGACGCGTTTGAACAAGCGGCGGCCATTCTCGTCAATCAGTACACTGCACTTGCAGGTAGTACAACTGTCGCGTCTGCTCCAGCTTTGGGAACGGCTACAGAGAACGAAGAAGGTGAGCTTAATACCTCAATCGAAGATTTGGGATTAAGCGCTCGCACTGCCAACGCGCTGGTAAATAACGACATCCGTACTGTTCACGATCTTGTAACGCTTAGTGAGCAAGACCTTCGCGAACTTAAGGGGTTTGGTAGTAAAGCGCTTGACGAAGTAAAAGATAAGTTAGCAGAATTGGAGCTCTAAATGCATCGACACGGATACAAAGGACGCAAGCTTGGCCGCGAACGCGACCAACGCAAAGCGCTCCTGAAGGGCCTGGCGACGAGCTTAGTTATGGAAGAGCGTATAGAAACGACACTTCCAAAGGCTAAGGAGCTTGTTCGCTACATTGAAAAGCTAATCACAAAGGCCAAAAAAGGTGATTTAGCAAATCGCCGAGCTGTTATAGCCGGCTTAAGCACGCAAATATCAGCAGTAAAACTGGTTGATCAAATCGCACCACAACTTTCGGGCCGAACAAGCGGACATGTCCGTGTTACTCGTACCCGATTGCGCGTGGGAGATGGTGCGCAGATGGCAAGCGTCGAGTTCGTTGACGAACTTAAGCCAATGCCAAAGGAGGAGTCAAAGTAATGAAATTGACAAAGACTTACTCGCAAAAACCAAGTGAAGTAACGCGCCGCTGGATCTTGATTGATGCAGCCGAAGCACCGCTTGGTCGTACGGCAACGACAATCGCAAAGTACCTTATTGGTAAATACAAACCAACATATACCCCACATGTAGATGGTGGTGACTACGTTGTTGTTATCAACGCAAGCAAAGCTGTCGTGACTGGTGATAAAGAAACAGGCAAGATTTACTATCGTCACTCAGGATTTCCTGGTGGAATCAAGGATGCGACACTTGCTGAAGTTCGTGAAAAATTTCCAGAGCGAATCATTGAAGCTGCAGTAAAAGGTATGCTACCAAAGAACAAGCTTTCGTCAGAACGAATGGCTCGTCTTAAGATTTTCGCCGGTGAAGAGCATGCTCATGCTGCTCAAAAACCAGAGAAAGTAGAGGTAAAATAGTATGGCTGAAGCGAAATACGACTACGGTCTAGGCCGCCGCAAGAGCGCAACTGCTCGAGCCCGCCTCATTAAAGGTAAGGGAAATGTGACAATTAATGACAAGCCTGCTGTTGAGTACCTATCGGGTAACAAAACAATGCTTGCGGAAGTTACTGACCCTCTTGCACTTGTTGGCAAGCAAAAAGACTTTGACGTTACCGTTCGAGTGAGCGGTGGTGGTCTTGCTGGACAAGTTGATGCAATCAAAATGGCAATCGCAAAAGCGATTACTGTTGGTGCGCCAGACCTACGAACGACACTAAAGAAAGCTGAATTTCTACGTCGCGATCCTCGCGAAAAAGAGCGCAAGAAATACGGTCTTCGTAGTGCACGTAAGCGCGAGCAATACTCAAAACGTTAATCGTTTTATGTGGAGCTATATTAATAGAGTCTTCTTTCGAAGACTCTATTAATATTTATCAGGTATACTAGTAGTATTACTATGTGGCAAAAAATCATCCATGATTATCTCAGACAGCCCTATACGCTTCATACCGAGGTGTTTTCGACGCCGAAAGATCCTGTTGCCACGATTGTTTTTGTTCACGGCATAGGCAGTTCTGCAGCAATGTGGCAACCTCTTATAAAGAAAGTACGTCACAACGCTACGATAATTGCACTTGATCTTGTTGGTTTTGGCCGGTCACCCAAGCCTCAGGGAGAAACATACGACGCTGTTTTTCAAGCGCGATGTATTCATAAAACACTAAAAGGCATTCGCTATACAACACCAGTTATCTTTGTCGGTCACTCATTGGGTACGCTTATCGCTGTTGAATACGCAAAACTATACCCACACGAGGTAGATTCATTGGTGCTGTGTAGTCCTCCGTTTTATATGGAAAACAGCGATCAGCCACTCAGTATAGACGAAGGATTGATAAAAGTGTATCAACAAGTCATTAAACACCCAAAGGACACAAGTCGTATTTTATCATGGGCAACAAAGTATTATTTTCCAAACAAAGGGTTTCACGTCGACAAGAGCCACGTTGGAAGCTATATACAGACGCTACAGTCAGCTATTATCAATCAGACAGCGCTACGCGACACGAAACAGCTACCTCAACGAATCCGGTTTTTTGTAGGAAAATTTGACCCACTTGTGGTAACGGCCAATATCGTTGAAGTAGTACGTGACAATATTCACGCATCGATCACTCGAGTGGCAGCAGGACATGAAATAACTGGCGTCTATACTATTACGCTTGCTAGAGCAATTGACGCCGCTGTCGCCGAATTAACAGATTAGTGTTATACTATAAACATGGAAAAACCTGTTATACTTACTGGAATTCGAGCAAATAACAATATACACATTGGTAATTATTTTGGTGCAATGCTGCCTATTATCAACATGGCAAAAAAACATGCCGATGAGTATAATATAAATCTTTTCATTCCAGACCTTCATAGCTTTACAACACCGATTGACCACGCACAGTTATACGAAAATATCATCAATAACGCTCGTATGTTTGCGGCCGCAGGATTGCCACTTGATCATCCATCTATATACGTATACCGCCAGAGCTTTATTCCAGCTCATAGTGAACTTACGTGGATTCTTGATTGCTTCACGAGCTTTGGAGAGATGAGTAGAATGACGCAATTCAAAGATAAGTCTTCTAAGCTAGGCGATGCGCAGGTAAGTGTAGGGTTATTTAACTATCCAGTACTGATGGCGGCGGATATTTTGCTTTACAACGCTTTGTATATTTCTGTCGGCGATGATCAAACGCAGCATCTTGAAATTACGCGTGATATAGCACAGCGAATGAACCATCGTTTTGGAGATATCTTTACGGTGCCTGTTGCAACCCGCGATCAGCATACATTTTTTGGCAAGGAGCAAGGTCTTCGTATACGGGATCTCATTGATCCACGCAAGAAAATGAGCAAATCCGACGACACGGGGAAAGGCGTTATCTTTTTGAGCGATACTCCAGATGCTGCCGCAAAGAAGATTATGGGTGCAACTACCGATGACCTAGCGCAGATTCACTATGATAGAGAATCTCAGCCTGGCATTACAAATCTGATGGATATATTATTATTGATGCGTCAAGCAAATGATAAAGAGACGTCCCGCCAGCAGATTATTCATGAGTTTGAGGGGCAAACTCGCTATGGTGACTTCAAACGAGTTGTCGCCGACGAGACAGCGACATTCCTTGCGACATTTCAACATAGGCTCGCAACAGTAGACGACAATGCGATCTTTTCAAAACTTGAGTCAAGTGAGCAAGCCATGAATAAGATTGCCAATGAAACGTTGTTGCGTACACAAAAAGCTGTAGGTTTGAGGAAGTAGTACGTGAAAGTAACGACCCATGACCTTCTCGCGATATTACGACGTTTTGATGTAGCAAGCGATGATAATCTGCCTAAGCAGATTGATCAAGTGAAGTCCTCAAATCCTTCGCCGATAAACCAGCTTATCCGTTTTCGGTTTAATAGGACGTACTATTTTGTATTAATAGACGAAACAGCAGAAGACAAAGAGGCTTATATCATGGATCAAATTTATACAGCGAAGAGTGATGCCGAAGGTGTAATTATCGAGAACCCAACAAGCGACTTTTCGACGTACGGGCTTCCATTTAAGGGACGAGACGTATATTTGTTTGCTCTTGTTCGCACAAAACGGCGACTTGATGTTGTATTGGCAGAACGGTTTCCTGACATAAGCCGTTCAGCATGGCAGAAGTATATCAAGCAAGGCTTTGTGGCGGTGAATAGCATTCCCGCAAAGAGCTCACGCCAAGAAGTAAGCGAAGCGGATAGTCTTGAAATAAATATACCTGAAGCGACCGACTACAGTGATGAAGTATTTCCTATTCTTTACATTGACGATAACGTTATTGTTATCAATAAACCGGCCGGAGTTCTGACGCATAGTAAAGGTACGCTGAATGATGAGTTTACTGTTGCCGACTTCTTCAGACGTTATACTACAGTAGGCCTCGATACAAATCGTCCAGGAATCGTCCATAGGCTTGATCGCGATACGAGTGGTGCGATTATAGGTGCACGAACACCAGAGAGTGCAGAACGCCTCAAACGACAGTTTTCTGAGCGATTAGCGAAGAAGCGATACATTGCTATTACTGAGGGTATTCCTCAGTTGGATCGAGCGCGTATCGACGTTCCTATAGGACGCAACCCCTCGAGTCCTAGCACCTTTCGTCCGGACGCAAAAGGCAAATCGGCCGTGACGGATTATGTCATATTAGAGAATGTCGGCAAGCGGTCGCTTATTGAGCTGCTGCCAAAGACAGGGAGAACGCACCAACTACGAGTCCACCTAAAGCATCTCAACACTCCTATTCTTGGCGATAGAGTGTACGGTAAGTCGGCCGACAGACTATATTTGCATGCGTATCAGTTAGAGGTGACAATCGCTCCTGACCAGAGAAGAACCTTTACCGCACCTTTGCCAAGCGAATTTGATAAGGTTATGCCCCATGCAAGTACTGCCGTCTCCCGTCTTTCATAACGATACAGCGCAGCTGCTGCAGCGCCTCAGAAAGTCGCCTCCGCAGTCATTACTTATAACAGGAGAGCGTGGACTTGGGCTGCTCTATGCTGCTCGATATATCACCGAACAGCCGTATATTCTCCATGCACTCGACAGTAAGGGCGAACGCGATGAATTGCGCGGGAGTATTCGAGTCGATATGATTCGCTCCATCTACGATATCACACGCAGCAAGTCGAAGAAGCGCCAGTGTATTATCATTGACAATGCCGAGTTGATGACCACTGCGGCGCAAAATGCCTTTTTGAAATTACTTGAAGAACCTCCGGAGAATGTATATTTTATTCTTACGAGCCACCAGCCACAGCGATTACTCGCAACAGTTCGTTCACGGGTACAAAAAATAACCGTCCAGCCACCATCATCATCGCAGACAAGGCAGTTGATTGCGTCGTTACATGTTACGGATCAAATACGGGTCTCTCAACTTCTTTTTATAGCTGATCAACGTCCTGCAGAGATTGTTCGTTTAGTGGAGAACGAGGAGTATTTTGAAAGAGTCGCTTCGGCAATGGCACACGCTCGTACCATGGTAGCTGGTGCAAAATACAATAGGATTGTCCTTATTCAAGGATACAACAATGATAGAGCAGCTGCGCAATTACTTATTAAAAGCATTCTCACAATACTCCATCGCCAACTCCTGAAAAGTCCATCAGCCGATATTATCGACCGTGCACGACGCTATACAGAAGCGTACGACCGCATTGATGGGAATGCAAGCGTTCGACTCCAATTACTTAATTGTGCTATAATATAGCAAGTTATGTTTGGTTTATTATTAGTTGCAATACTTGGGGCGTGGGCGATTTGGCAGCAAAAACCAGTTATCGATTCTTCATCCGATCTTCCTCGGAAGCTTTCGACGAAACTTGATAAACTATGGGATATCGCTCAAGAATCTCTTCGTGATCGACGGTATCTTCGCGCCGAGAAGGCACTCCTTACGATCCTGCGCGTCGATGAGCGCAATGCAACCGCCTATAACCGCCTTGGGATACTCTACGCCAAACAGCAAGCCTACAACGATGCTATTGAGTGCTTTGAGATTGCTCAGAGCCTCGAGCCAAGTGCATCAAGTCTTCATAATGTAGGACTCATCTACTACGAAACGGGAAACTACGAAAAAGCGCTGCTTGCATTTGAACAAGCTATCGCTATGGAAGATACATTAGCTTCACGTCATATTGCGTACGCAAAAGTGCAGGAAAAATTAGGACACAACAAGAAAATGATTGAATCGTTAGAGCGAGCGATAGAGCTAGAACCAAGCGTCCAGTCGTATCACGTACTTGCTGATGCGTACGATAGAATAGGTGAATCAGAGAAGGCGCAGAAGCTCCGCGATAAGATCCAACGAGCCGTTGCAAGCAAAAATCCTCCGCAGCGCACAATCCATCAAGCTCGTCGCGTTATTATGTAGCTGCAAAAGAAAAGACCTAGCTTATTGCTAGGTCTTGCTTTTCGGTGTGGAGCCACGATCGAGACTTGAACTCGAGACCCCTTCCTTACCATGGAAGTGCTCTACCAGCTGAGCTATCGCGGCATCTAACAGAGATGATTATAGCATAGACTCTTCAATACTGCCAAGTCGTCTAGCATTTCTTTGTTCTAGTAGCTTTCGAAGCACTACCGATACGAGGCGTCACAAATGCGTCTAGAAGTGCCCAAATGACGCCATTTGCAACATAAACTGCTGCAATAAACGCTCCAATAGTTACTATCGTACGGCTTAGATCAACGTTTATAAGTGATATGACACCTGACAAGGTTGCGAGCGCGAGAACAAGAATAAAATATGCCTGTTGTAGTTTTGCGCGTTGATTGCGGTTATCATTCCATTGATGCAAAAAATCTTTGAGTAACTGATACATGACTACATTTTAGCATAAATATGATAAAGTGTCAATTATATAGTAAAAACTCATCTTTCGATGAGCCTATGTGGTGCCGGAGGTAGGACTCGAACCTACGAAGCTAAAAAGCGGGAGATTTACAGTCTCCTGTCATTGCCACTAGACGACTCCGGCAAATATGGAGCCGATTCTCGGACTCGAACCGAGGACCTGCTGTTTACAAAACAGCTGCTCTAGCCAGCTGAGCTAAATCGGCTTACTGGATTATTTTAGCGAAAAACACATTGTTTTGCAAGTGTTTAATAGTCATTATCGGTTATGGTAGATATAATATTGCCGTATAGGTATAATAGAACCTTATGGAAAAGAGAACAGACAGCTGGCAAGATAGTGCATTATGCGCTCAATGGAAGGTAGACCCAGAGATATTCTTTGCACAGGAAGGTAATAGACGTCAAGAGCCGCAGGCGAAAGCTATATGTGGTGCATGTGCTGTGAGGGCGAACTGTCTGCTCTTTGCGATGCAAAACAACGAGCAGTATGGCATTTGGGGTGGCTTAACACAGACGGAGCGTCAACAGTATACATCACACATGAGTGACGGCCAACGCCAAAGATTAACGCTGCAAGAGATGAGATATTTTTTAGACGCGGAGACCTCTTGAAATCGTATTGTCTATCTGTTATACTACTCTATTGAAGCTCAGTATCAATCTAAAAGGAATCTTATGGCAAAGAAAAGTAATACAAAGCGAAAAATCATAGCACTCGTCAGTGAGCTTTCTGGTCACCGTACGTATGTTACGCGTAAAAACACGATGAACACACCAGATAAGCTCGTGTTGCGTAAATATGATCCAAAAGCACGTCAACATGCCGTATACACAGAGACAAAGAAGTCTCTTGGGCGTAACGAAGTAAAGCCTCGCAAGGGCTAGTCGTTGACTCTCTAAGATAGTGTAGGAAGTTATTCTTGCACTATTTTTTGTGGCATAGCCTTTGCGTCGAGCGCAGCAGCAAGCCACAGTCCATCCGACACGACCATATCCAGTACAGACTCACGGGGACGCTGGCACTCCATATATAAATAAAGCGTTCCTTCATCGAGCTCAATGCTTATTTTGGAGAAATCTCGAGCTATAACTTCGGCAATATCGGGCGACAAAAATTTCTCTATCTCTATTGCCCGTCCTGGCTCTCCGTAGGGAACATAATTATTCACAAACGACTGTGGATATTGGCCGAATACGCCAAACCTAAGCGGAGTAGTCATCTTGTAGGCTGAGCGGTACGTTTCTATGTCTGTTTTATTCCCTATATAAAAATAGGGGAGATCAGCAGAAGTATGCAGATCGATCGTCGCAATAAGCCAATGGCAGCGCCTTGGTTTGTTCTTTCCCGGAATGGTGACAACATCGTTACGAATAACCAGCATGACGTCATAGCCACGAATCGAACCTATTGAATAGTAATTGTCTTGGTGCGTCGCAGAGACAGTATATCCTCTTACCAGACGATGATCATCATCCTTTTGATCAACGTAGCCAAAATAGACAAGACCAACTTTTTCAGCAAAATCCTTTACGGTACGACTCACTGCAAACTTTGTTGCGAGATGTGTGGGTCTTATATGTCTCAGCGCTCGTTTTGTGCGTAATGAAATGCGTTCTTTCGTGGACATACTTACTCTATCGCTATCGTGTCAAGTAATGTTGCAATATATTCTGCCTGAGACCATGTCAGCGGGCCAACGGAAAGATGTTTACCGGTATTTGGATCGATCTGCTCCGACATAACGCCTGTTGAATACGCCTGATCACGCACCCAATCGATTAAGCGTCGAGCATCGTCGTTTCGGCCAACCTCTGTGTAGTATTGCGCAAGCCACAGCGAGGCGATAGGCCAATAATTGCCAAGGATACGATCGTCGCTGCGACAGTAGTTGTCGTTCTCATATCGCGGCACGCCCGCATTGGCGTCACCGATGCCAAATATGTTCTCAAGTGTCCCTATAGCAGCTTTTGTCTCATTACTTTGAGCGGGGAAGAGTCCAAACATAAACGAGCCGTAAATACTTGAACTATCAATCGTCTCGTTATAGTTAATTGAGCCGTCCTTGTTGACATAAAGACCCTTATAGAATGCCTGACGTTTTTTGTTAAAGAGAAGTTTGTGCGCTGCGTCATACATGTCGTCGGCTGCAGACCGCCATCGTACAGCGCTATCATCATCTTGGCGTAAATCAGCGAGATCTGCTGCTGCGAGCAATGCCGCATAGGTAACTGCTGTAGTATACGTTGTCGTGAGAAATTGTTCCTCCCATAGGTCGTAAGACGGCTTGGGTAAGCCTGTACGCTCATCAATATAGCTCGCAAGATAGTTTGCCATAGGAAGCACCATTGGCTCGTAGAATTGTTTGAGTAATTCTTCATCTTTGTGCATTTGATAATATTGACTAAAGACAAACACAACAAGTGCCGTTTC
>JBATSI010000035.1:0-3110 GCA_049293215.1 Saccharimonas sp. (SeqCode)
TTTATGAGTAATGTTGGACTGAATTATCTTGAGCTCGCTCGTGCGGCAAATACGCTGAGTGGTGGAGAAGCGCAGCGTATTCGATTGGCAACTCAGATTGGTTCTGGGTTGCAGGGTGTTTTGTATGTACTTGATGAGCCATCGATTGGACTTCACCAGCGTGACAACGATCGACTTATTGCCACACTGAAACATCTGCGAGATCTAGGGAACTCTGTTCTTGTTGTTGAGCATGATGAAGATACAATCCGACAAGCAGACTATTTGGTTGATATTGGTCCTGGAGCGGGTAATCACGGTGGCGAAGTGGTGGCTGCAGGCACGCCTGCTGAAGTTGAGAAGGTTTCGGCAAGTGTGACGGGACGATTTCTTTCGGGCGCAGACAGTATACCAGTGCCCAAAAAGCGTCGTCGTATGCAGAAAGATCGTCAGCTTATCGTACGAGGTGCTGCCGAAAACAATCTAAAGGATATTGACGTGTCGTTTCCACTCGGGCTGCTCACTGTTGTGAGTGGCGTATCGGGAAGCGGAAAATCAACGTTGGTTAACGATATTCTTGCGAAGGAGCTCCTTGCACGGCTTCATCGCGCACAGTCGGTGCCTGGAAAGCATAAAAGTATCGAAGGAATTAAGCAACTAGACAAAGCAATTGTTATCGACCAGTCAGCAATTGGTCGAACGCCGCGAAGTAATCCGGCTACCTATACGGGAGTGTTTACTCCTATTCGAGAGCTGTTTGCTGGTACATCTGAAGCAAATGTTCGAGGCTACAAGGCAGGGCGTTTTAGTTTTAATGTTAAGGGTGGTCGCTGTGAAAACTGTCAGGGCGATGGTGTTATCAAGATAGAAATGCACTTTTTGCCAGATGTATATATTCAATGTCCAGAATGTAAGGGTAAACGCTATAATCGCGAAGCGCTTGAGATTAAATATAAGGGAAAGACTGTCAGCGATGTCTTAGAGATGACTGTTGAGCAAGCGTGCGAGTTTTTCGAGAATGTGCCAGCGATTTACCGAAAGCTTTCAACAATCAATGAAGTAGGCTTGGGGTACGTGAAGCTTGGACAGCCAGCAACGACATTTAGTGGTGGAGAAGCACAGCGTATCAAGCTTGCAAGTGAACTAAGTCGACGCTCTACTGGCAAAACGCTATATATACTTGATGAGCCAACGACTGGACTACATTCAGCTGACGTAAAAAAACTTCTTGAAATACTCCAGAAGCTTGTTGATGGCGGCAATACAATGATTGTTATCGAGCATAATCTAGACGTTATCAAAAGTGCTGATTATATCATCGATATGGGTCCTGAAGGAGGACAGGGCGGCGGTGAGGTTGTTGCTGAGGGGACTCCCGAAGAAGTGTCGCGTGTTGCGAGTAGTGCGACAGGTAAGTATTTGAAGCAGATGCTTATTAATAAATAAATACGGATTTATTTATTTCGTTTGAAAATAACGCTAAGCTGTTTCTTTATTGCAGCACGAGCATTCTCTTGTTTGAGCGCATGAATAATCATTGGTGAGACAGACAGGAAGATGATAATAAGTGCCGCAACTTCGATATTAACTCCAGCTTCTGTGAGGAATTGGCCAGCGTAATATCCGAGATGTACAAAGATTGATGACCACAAAAATCCACCGATAAGATTGAATATGAGGAACGTTCGGTAATGCATTTTGCTTGTGCCTGCAATAATCGGCGCAAATGTGCGGACGATAGGGACAAACCGAGCGAGAACGATCGTGATTGAGCCGTGCTTTGCATAGAATGCTTCGGTTTGTTCGAGGTACTTCTTTTTGAATAGGCGAGAGTTTTCTTTCTCGAATAGCTTGCGCCCTACCTTGTGCCCAAAACTATATCCAACACTATCGCCAGCTACTGCCGCAATAAATATCAAGAATGCAAAAAGATGAATATCAATGAGGTTTCCGTTGAAGTGAAGAATACCCTGTTGAACCATGTAGCCCGCAGTAAACAAGAGGCTATCACCAGGAAAGATAAAACCAATCAGCAGGCCAGATTCTGCGAAGACAACAAATAGAATTGCAAAGATGCCAAACCCGGTAATGAGATGTATAAATGCTTCCACTCGTACCATTGTAGCACATGCTGCCGCATATGCGAGCGATCGACGGTGCAACATAGGTGTGCTATACTTAAAGAGTAATATCATTTACTCCGGACACATATCCGAAAGGAGAAATATGGGAGATAAGATAACTTTAAAGATCGATAAACGATCAATCCACGGCAAGAAAGTGCGTCAACTTCGTCAACAAGGTTTGGTGCCAGGCGTGGTATACGGTGCTGGTATAGATCCTATTGACGTACAGGCTGATGCTGGTGAGGTACGAAAAGTAGTGGCTGCTGCTGGAAAGCATACACCAATCCACCTTGTGGGATCAAAGCGCCGTATTGCAATGATCAAAAGCGTAGATTACAACCCTGCGCGTCGTGGCGATATACGTCACGTGGGATTTCACGCGGTGAATGCGAATGATCCTGTAGAGGCTGATGTGCCAATTCGCCTTACAGGCATGGGAGAGAGCCCTGCTGAGCGCGCTGGATTTGTCGTTCTACAGTCTATGGAGAGTATTCCCGTCAAGGCACTTCCTATGGATCTACCAGATTCACTTGACGTTTCTGTTGAAAGCCTAGAAAAGCCAGGTGATCGTTTGACGGTTGGCGACATCGCGGTACCAAAGAGTGTTGAGATTATCGACAATGATGACGGTCGCGAAGGTACTGACGATGACGATGTTACTGTGATGAATCTCGTCGTTGCTTCAGTCTACGAACCAAGTGCACTTGAGGCCGCAAATGAGGCTGCTGGTGGTGATGCTGAGTCGGCTGACGCCGAGGAAGTTGAGTCTGCAAACGGTGGCGAAGAGCCTGCTGGCGATGCAGAAAAAACTGCTGAATAGGCAAAAGTAAAATACAAAACTACCGCTCAGTGAGAGCGGTAGTTTTGTATTTATTCGTCAATAAATCCACCGGATTGTCGCTGCCAAAGACGAGCATATAGTCCATGGCGGTGTAAAAGCTGCTCATGAGAACCGTCTTCGATAATCTTTCCATCCTGCAATACAACAATTCGATCGAGCTTTGC
>JBATSI010000036.1:0-1617 GCA_049293215.1 Saccharimonas sp. (SeqCode)
CTCCAGAAGTCTGGAATGCAGGTAGAACACATCACCAGGATATGCCTCACGTCCCGGAGAACGTTCCAGTAACAGGGACAGTGCTCGATATGCTACTGCGTGTTTAGAAAGGTCATCGTATACGATCAGCACATCTTTTCCCTGATACATAAAGAACTCAGCAAGTGCTGTTCCTGCATAAGGTGCAATGTACTGAAGCGGTGCACAGTCACTGGCTGTTGAGGAGAATACTGTTGTGTACTCCATCGCACCGTATTTTTCGAGGTTGGATACAACCTTTGCAACGGTAGATGCCTTCTGTCCGATTGCTACATAAATACAAAGTACATCCTTACCCTTCTGGTTCAGGATCGTATCAATTGCAAGAGAAGTTTTACCGGTCTGTCTGTCACCGATGATCAGCTCACGCTGTCCACGGCCGATCGGGAACATGGAATCCAGAGAAAGGATACCTGTTTCCAGCGGTACAGTTACGGATTTACGGTCGATGATTCCTGGTGCAGGATTCTCTACCGGGCGATATCCTTCTTCTTTGATCTCGCCTTTTCCATCTATCGGAGCGCCAAGGGCATTTACGATTCTTCCTACATATCCATTACCAACAGGAATACCTGCCTGTTTTCCGGTTCTGGTTACTTTGGTTCCCTCTTTGATTCCGGTATCTTTACCAAACAGGATGCATCCCATGCTGTTTGTACGGATATCCTGAACCATTCCCTTGAGTCCGTTTTCAAATACTACAACCTCACCATACATGGCATGGTCAATTCCGTATACGGTTGCAATTCCGTCACCTACAGAAATAACCGTTCCCACTTCCTGGTTCTGGCTGATCTCATCATAATTTTCTATTTCTTCTTTTAGAATAGAAATAATCTCATCTGGGTTGATTGCACTCAACGTGTTCACCTCCGGGTCAGTTTCTGTTGTAACATACGGTAACGTCCCCGCATGCTCCAGTCAAATTCACGTCCGTCTGCCTGAAGGATAAATCCTCCGATCAGACTTTTGTCTTCTATCATTTCTATTTCGGCGCTCTCTGCCTGAAATTCCCGGCACAAAAATGCTTTGATGCCTTTCAGCTGTTCATCCTTCGGCGGTGTTACATAACGCATCACTGCATGCAGGATGTTCTTATGTCTTCTGCAGATTTCTTCATAATTTTCAAAGATCTCATTCAGAAGACCGATGTTTCTGTGTCTGCAGGCAACCTTAATGAAATTCTTCATCTCATCAGGGATCACTCTGTCGATCACTCTGCTCTTTGCTTCAAAAGGCACCAGTGGGTTCTCAAGGCTCTCTGCCAACCCCGGAACCTCACGGAATATTTCTTTTGTTGTCTGTACGGCTTCTGTCGAAACAGAAAGCTCGTACAGTGTTTTTGCATAATTAACGGCGGTCGCTGTCATCCGGATCACCTGCTTCTTCTATAAATTGATCATATAAGGATAAATCCTGATCTGCTCCACTGTTCTTACCAATGACCTTAGCTGCAGCTTTCATAGCAAGCTCTGCAACATCGCCTTTCATCTGACGCATTGCATTCTCGCGTTCCATACGGATGTCTTCCTGTGCCTTTGCAAGCATGGCATCTACTTTTGCGGTTGTCTCTTCTAC
>JBATSI010000037.1:0-1740 GCA_049293215.1 Saccharimonas sp. (SeqCode)
TGTCACGAATATCAGCCAGCTGGGAAACAGCAGCTTCTGGCGAATCAATGATTGGTCGTTCAGATACCTCAAATTGTCGACGCCAGAGCTCAAACCCAGCCATAATTTGCGTGGCTTTGGCAGGGCCGAGGCTTTTTACGTTCAGTAAATCTTCGTAGGTGAGCGCGCTTCCCTTTTCGGTCAGTAACTTTTGCACATCTCGCGCAATCTTTGTCACATCTGCCTGCGCTGTACCGCTACCAATAATCGCCATCAAAAGTTCATAGTCACTTAAACTCTCGGCACCACGGGCCTGCAATTTCTCGCGAGGCCTCAGGTCTTTGCGGCGATCGGATATTTTGATCATGAATTTATTATAGCAAATAGATACGCATAGGGAACGGCGTCTTTAGCCTGTATATCCTGGGAACTAGCGCAATTACTTTCTTCCGAAATATCGCACGGCAAGCCCCGTAGCGAGTGCACTGAGAGCGATTTTGCTGAGATCTTTTGCAGCATTGATGACTGTTTCTTTTCGTTCTGTTCGTCGTATTTCTCGAGCTTCGTTGATATTTTCGGGGGCACGCTCGTAAACATCCTCTATTAGGGATGCTACGCTTGATTCAAACAACTCTTGCATAACCTCGTACCGGCTGTCTTGCTCAGTATCTTCTTCGCCGTCTTCTTCTTCCATGATAGCTTTGAGCCTTTGCCCAGATATATTCACGTTATCAACCTCTACTATAATGCCATCACCCGTGTGGTCTTTTACGACTGTATCGATTCCTTTCAGAGATCGATTGAGGAGCGTTGCGCAGTATTTGTACATCTCGTCTATATCGTCGATTGATGAGACGACATGCGCAAAGTTTTTTGAGGCTACTTCGATAAGCAATGCAACATGAGCGTAGCCTTCTTCGCTTGATTCGCTGCTCCCTGTTAATATCTCGCCAAGTGCTGTGTGGAGCGATTCTTCTGCGGCGAGAAAATCATCAGTTCCCACGAAATCTTTTGGCTCAGTTTCTTGTAGTACTGTGTCGAGTAGTAGCTCGTCGTCGGACAATGGTGACGGTGGATATTCTTCGTTCATACGTCAACAATATACTAAAAAGCAGAAAAATAAAAGCATATAGGCGATGACCGTGGTTTATAATAAACGCATGGCATTTAATCATTACGCAAAATTAAAGCGGATTATTGAGCAGCTGCCTGATGGGTGGTACATTCGTCGCATCGATGAGCCGACAGCTGCAAGGGGATTTAATGGAGAGGTGAAGCACTTCTCGCACTATTATCGCCTCTATACCGTTGATGGCTGTGCAGTAAAATATGGTAAATTTCAACAAATTGACCGTTTCGCCACCACATTGGGCATACCGGTAGAAGAACTTCCGATAGTCTAGTTTTTGACTTCAACGCCGGCCATAATAACGTCGCCAACGATATTTAGTACAGGCGCATCTTTGCTATCTGGTGACTCTACGTTATCTTCGGTTCCACCAAGAATATTGTTGGTCTGATTTCTTATGCGTACATTTGAAGGAACGCGAATCTCTATGCCGCCCCAAAACGAGAACACCTCAATAGTTGCGCTCTCCTTGATTATTGCCTTACGAAGGTCAAGCTGCGCACCACCCATAACGGCAGTTATCTTACCGCCCTTATAATCCGTTGACGTGCTCTTTACATCGCTACCAGCTAAAATAGCGGTGACGTCGTGGCGCTCGTCCTTGGTAATATCTTTGGTAATCTTGGCGTTCA
>JBATSI010000038.1:0-2096 GCA_049293215.1 Saccharimonas sp. (SeqCode)
CTATTGCACAGGCAGATGGTGTTGTGCTGTTGACGCCAGAATACAATGCGGGCCTCAGTGCGGCGCAGAAGAACGCGATCGACTGGATGTCAAATGAATGGAAAGAGAAGCCAGTTGTTGCTGTGGGATACGGCTGGCATGCCGCAGCAAGCGCCCTTCGTCATCTTCACGATGTGTTTGAGCGGCTTGGCGCGCATCAAGCGTCACGAAACGCTCAACTTACATTTATGCAGCAGATTAATCCTGATGGAACAGTGATAGACGAAGCCTATGTTGATAAAGAGCTGTCTGAAGCTATCGATTCTCTACGGTCAATCTTGTAGATAGCCTATTATATTATGCTTATGCCTAGTATTAGTTGCGATAGTGAGGCATAATGAAATAGGTAGGAGGTGACCATGAAACAAAAACAAGAACAACAATATCTTGATCTACTTCACGATGTGCTAGAAAATGGCGAAGGTAAAGACGATCGAACTGGTACGGGGACGAGAAGCGTATTTGGACGACAAATACGCTTCAATATGAGTGAGGGGTTCCCGGCGATTACAACAAAACGGCTGTATTTCGAGACTTGTAAAAAGGAGCTTCTATGGTTCTTGAGTGGTAGCAGCAATATTGAACCACTTGTGCAGCAGAAGGTGAATATATGGAATGAGTGGCCGTATCGTCATTATGTTGAACAAACAAAAAAACAACAGGTGTCGCGCGAAGACACGCAGTCTGAGGTGTGGCACCAAGGTATGGCTGCATTTATTGAACGGATCAAAACGGATCACGCCTTTGCTCTAAAGTGGGGTGATCTTGGTCCTGTGTATGGCTACCAGTGGCGTCATTGGCCAGATGGTTTTGGCGGAGAGATTGATCAAATCCAACGAGCAATCCAGACATTGAAGACAAACCCATCAAGTCGGCGAAATATTGTGAGTGCGTGGAACGTTGCTGATATCGAACAGATGGCTATTGCGGGGCTGCCGCCGTGCCATACAATGTTTCAGTTCAATGTACGAGGAAAAAAACTCGACCTTCAGCTTTATCAACGGAGTGCGGATATGTTTCTGGGCGTGCCGTTCAATATAGCAAGTTATTCACTGCTCCTTTGTCTTGTCGCTCAGGTGACAGGATATGAGCCGGGTGATTTTGTCCATACATTTGGTGACGCGCACATATATAATAATCATGTTGCCCAAGTAAAAGAGCAGCTGAGTCGTGAGGTCTTAGACGCTCCAAAGCTATGGATCAACCCCGACGTTGATGATATTTTTGCGTTTACCAAAGATGATATCGCACTCACTGGTTATCAGTCGCATTCTGCGATAAAAGCACCGATTGCCGTCTAAGTAGCTTGCCTTATACGCTGATACGTGACAAAGTCGTAGTCATAAAGGTTGCGTTCGTCTGCGTGAAAATGATCTCGTTCTGTTTCCTTCCATTCTTGCGGACTTAACAGAGGGAAGAAGGTGTCGGTCTGAGCGAAGCTGGCGTCTATCTCTGTTGCGTAAACAGTGTCTGTACGAGCAAGCGCTTGTGCGTATATTTGCCCACCGCCAATAATAAAACAGTCGTACGGGGCCTGTTTGTATGCTTCTTCAAGCGACGGGACCACGAGAGCATCTTCAATATTGCGTTGTTGGTGGCTCACGATAATTGAACGTCTTCCAGGCAATGCACGCCCAATCGAAACAAATGTGCGATAGCCCATGATAATTGTTTTTTCTAAGGTGAGCATCTTAAAGCGCTGGAGGTCGTTGGGTAATGAATGCCCCCAAGGAAGCTGCCCGTGTGCGCCAATAGCACGATTCTTGTCGTATGCAACAATAATAGCCGTCATAGCTGTATCATACAGGAGAGTGGATACTGCATGCAATGTTATAGCTAGTCTTGCGACCACGTCGCAAGTTTCCCGAGCAGGGTATTTTGACGATGTTTCCTCTGAGTTGCGTGACGAGGTTGTCCAAGGTGAAATCCTAGCCATAGCCAGAAACAAAAAATAACGACAACAACGCTCAGTGTCTGCCATTGACCAAATTCGGTAAGGGCGATCGCGGCCATCGCCGTGATAATACCGCCACCCATGAATGGCTCAAAAATAAGTT
>JBATSI010000039.1:0-4193 GCA_049293215.1 Saccharimonas sp. (SeqCode)
TCAACATCACCGCCAAGGCACATCACCGCTATCATTCCATCTTCGAACGTATCGTAGTTCAAGAAGCCCCATAGAGCAATTTGAAGCGTATAGATAACGTAGCCCTGTCGGTCCTTTAGCTGCTCTATGTCTGGCAGGGGCAGTAGTTTTGCTAGTGTGGCATCATAATGCCGTCCGCTACTGTATTTTGCAACATCAATAATACACTGCTTGTCTTTCTCGTGAACGGCGTTATAAAGCAGCACGGCAAATAGCTCTGTTGCAGCCTCTGCTTCGTATGAGTAGTGTGTTTCACGAGCAGAGAGTTTTGCAAGATATTGCATGGCCTTGATGTCGGTTCGTTCGTGAGCGGCAATCACAATTGGGGCGAGTCGCATAATCGTACCATTACCAGCACTATCGCTTCGCTCTCTGTCTTTATGGATGAGTGCTTCGCCCTCGGCAAACTCATCAAGCATACCAGCAGTTTGAATACCAATACCTTCGCCATAGTTAAAATACGAGCGGTAGCCCTCTCGCATCCACTGCACGTATTTATCCATTACATTCCAACTATCGTAGCCATTGCACTCAAGTAGACTATCGGCTAAACAGAGTGCCATTGATGTATCATCCGTCCACACGCCTTTTACAAACTGAGCTTCATCGTGCATATGGCGTAGCTCATTAGCACGTGCGGCAATCTCGCCACTGGTATGGCCGTGCTCTACGGGAGCACCGAGGGCATCACCTACGGCAAGGCTGAGGAGCATAGCTTGAAGTTTTGATTGGATGGTTGTGGTCATTAAGTTTTATTATAGCAAGGCTATGTGGCTTGTATAAGCTTAGGTTGATAGTCATCGAGTATTGTTTTTGCTAGGTCTGCATTAAACGTGCTAAGGATAGTTCCGCTAATCGTTCGACCTCGTCCATATGATTTAATAAGCAAATGCATTTCATCACAGCCCTTATTTGTCAGACCAGAGAATGTTTCTCCGTTATCTTCGCCGATGCTATGCTCACCGTGTTGCATAAATAATAGTTCACTTACCATAATAGTTTTCCGTTATGTATCGTAAGACTTCAGCAAAACTATCATAATTGTGATGGTAGTTCTTGATATCGTCAAAACCAATAAATTGACGTTCTGACGACTCATAATCTGACGTAAATCGACTTCTTTTAGCAACGTTTGCGATGAATAGTAATTGATAGGCTATTTTGGGATACGGTTTGTTATATTTAGAATCGAATACCTTTTCAACTTTCCATGCACCAATTAGCTTTAAATCTTTTATTCTAACAGCAGCCTCTTCATATACCTCGCGGTGGCAACATTCCTCTAATGCTTCACCTTTTTCGAGGTGTCCACCTGGTAAGCCCCAGCCTCGAGGAGGCTTCGACAACAGTACTTTTTCATCCTGACAGACGAAGACCATACAAGATGTCACAGTATCATACATCGATGTACTTTTAATTGGCGAGAACTGAGCCTTGGTTGATTTATCTTTTCCCCAATATGTGACTGGAAAATTATATCTTTGATTTTTCATTGCATTAGTTTACTCTGATACTGTAAAGCATTTTACCTTTACTTCACCTTATTATCTTTAGGTTCTTCATCTGCACTTTCGGCTAGTGGATGCTCAATATCAAGCCACTCTTCCATCATCCCCTTCATCTTATTGATATCATTTGTCATTGCCCAGATCTTAAAAAATAAAATAATACACAAGACCCACCATAAGAAACCGAAGAACAGAATGGTTAGCACAAGGCTGTTGCCTAGCATCGCCGAACCTAATAATTCTTGAATTATATTGCCTGACATTTTACTCCTCTAATTATATAAAACAATAGTAACACAATAGAGGACATTTTTCGGGGCATGATGAAGCCCCTTTGATATTATCTCCGGGGCTGTGTCTCATCATCTGAGGAGGTTTGCTTTGTGGTCGCCTGTGAAGGCGACGCTATCCGCGAGCAGCCATTTCGGCCTGCACCTTGACATCGATGTCGTCGGCGCTCAGGCAGAAATGTGCTGCGATTTCGGCAATGACGGCCTCCTCGACTTCTCTGTTGTTGAGGATGAGGTCTCTGCTGATGGAGAGCGTGTAGCCTCTCACTCGGACGTTGCCCTTGTTGTCTGCGCACTTGTCGCTGGTAACACCGAGGAGGGTGTAGAGGCGGTCTGCGAGCGACCAAGGGCTGTAGAGGCTGTCGCTGAAGCGGCGGCAGTCGAGGTGAAACACGGTGCATTTGGGGCGACGTTCGATGACGACCTGGATGGCCGGTCGCGGCAGTGCAACCTCGAACGTCTCTCCCCCGTCGACGGGTTGCAGCGACGCCTTCCTGTCAAAGGGCGGCAAGCGCAACAACTGCCTGAAAGCATTCATTTCTTCTCCTAAGGTGATGGATGGGTGCGACCGTCGTTTTTTACGGCGATTCAGGTGTAGAGTAGCATGTTTTTTGCGGCACGTCAACAGAGGGTGTGCTATGCGCGCTCCACCCCGCCCCTTTTCGCTCTTGGTTTAGTTTAGCTATTCTTTGCTTTTCGCGAACGAGCGAGCGAGGCATATAGTATGATGACGATAATAAAGAAAATAATTACACACGGCAAAAGAAGCCAAGTGGTACTCGAGAGCCAGGATAAGATGGGATCAACGGACGCTTCCATGCTCCTCGGTAGCGGAACCATAAAGAAGACCCACTGCGCTCCATTATCCCATATGGCTGGCGTAAGCAGGAAGATCCCCCAGAACAAAAAGATGATACACCAGAAGGTGATATAGACCCACGCTGGACTATGCGGATAGCCCTCGTGAAGCTTACGAACGAGAATGTTGAGCGCCACAAAGATGAGAGAAAGAATAATAGCTGCTGGAAAAAGGACAATTGTAGCGTAGCCCTTTATAGAGCTGAGAATCATTAGTATTGGTGAAATAATGAGAAGTATTTTTGTAAATTTTTTCATGTGCTTATTTAACAGAATTCTACAAGAAAACGCAATGGTTATGGCTTAGTGAGCTACGGGCGCTGGCATATTCTTCACTTTCGTGTATATTAGAAACCAGATTTAGAAAAACAAAAATGAACGAATCTATACCCCTTCTTTTATTTATTCTTACAGCGGCGCTAGCGATTCTTGTAATGCTTCATTTTCGAAATGACTTGCGTAACAAGCCTGACGAAAACTCACAGGATACGGAAAATACTCAAAATTTGCCACCATCCTTGGCTCAATCGCGTCGGCCTGCGGTAAATAAAAAGGCGCCCTCTTATACCAACCAGGTTCCGGCCTACATAGCCAAACAAAAGTATCATCCAAAAGTACAACAAACTCCCATTGAAAAATGGAAACAAACAGAGGACGAAGTAGAGCTTGCATTGAGGGTCTAAATGAGGCTCGCTACTTTGTTTTCCGAGATCTTATTATCCCAACTGGCTACAAGAATCTTCCCTTAACGCAGATTGATCACGTTGTTGTGTCGCACTATGGGATCTTTTGTATTGAGACGAAGTCGAATCAGGGTTCGATTTATGGGTATACTAAGAGCAAAAATTAGAAACAGTATTTGGGTGCTGATAATATCTATACTATAAATAACCCATATAGCCAAAACAGAGGTCATGTGCACGCCCTTAACGCACTATTAAAAGGAACGCTTCGGGCGCCAATTCATGACTACGTCACCTTTCCTAATGCAAAGAAAGTAACAATAGATGGTTGCGTGGAAGACCTTTCCTTGAAGGGCATTGTCGAAAAAATCGCTCATCACACTCAACCGGTATATAACGACGCCTCGGTTGAGCGTATCGCGAAGATGCTTGCTCACGCAGCTACCTATCGCAATGTGCTACGAGACCGACATATTGAGGAGGTTCGAGCCTATCTCGAAGTAAAGGTCGCTAGGACACTAAGGTATTAGAGAAATTGTTTAGGGCTCTACGTCTGCAACGATTGGAATATGATCCGACGGACATTCTTGGTTTGGTATGCTAGCTATATCAAAACTTCTCGCTACACGTCGGGCGGCAAGCCCACGCACCAGACCATAGAAGTTCGGGCTCTACCAGAGAGTAGTCGCCGTAGCCAATATAGGCGTCAGCCAGTACATTGAATGTTGCGTATCGCATAAACTAGTCTTATTCGTGCTAAATTCGTTGCGCCTTGCGCTTTTCAGCCTTTAGTTTCTTCCTGCGGGCGCGTTTGA
>JBATSI010000040.1:0-3359 GCA_049293215.1 Saccharimonas sp. (SeqCode)
TGCAGATACGGCAAGTCCAAGGAACATAGATCGCTCCCTATCATTCAGATGGGACTTCTTATGGTGTTAAACCGCAAACTCTACCCATCTGATGACTGCAAATTATATTACCCTATATAATGATGCATTTTTATAGCGACCGCAGTTTATTTCAATCAATAAATCATAGATAAAGAAAAGATGTACCACTAGAGTACATCTTTACTGTAATTCCTTTCTTTATAGACTGTATTTACGGCATAGGCAATCTGTATACTTAACTCTTCATCATCTATTTTTTCAAAGATTGCATTTGTATTCCAGAATATATCTGTTGGATGTGCAAGTTCAACGTCTATTTCATAATCAACTATACATAAGTGCCATTCTGACAATAAATGATCAAGATAACAGCTTATTGTCTGTTTATCTGCTGTAATTTCAAAGGCAAAGAACGGCGTAATAGTCAGGCTGCTTATTTCTCCAATACATTTCTTTGCGTTTTTATTTTTATAGATGTAATTCATAATCCTATCCCAGCATCAGTTCCTTGCTCGCCTGCATCACCAGTTCACTGTCGATTGTTTCCTTGTTGTAATGCATGCCAAGTATCAGACTTTTATTTATAAGCTGATTGAGGATTCTTACTGATGTATTCATCATAGAATACAGCGTATGGTAACATTCATCTTTGAACAGATCACTTCTGCAGTTGACCGATTTCAGTCTTGATACCACGTAATCCTTGACCTCTTCCTCATTAAAGCCAGTAAAGGTATAATTCATATTGATACGCTGTCTGAGCGGTTCAAGTGCTTTAAGACGCAGTGTTCTCAAGAATTCATTTTGTCCAACAAATATAAGTGTACAGTAATCTTTTGAGTCATAGTCAAAGTTCATAAGCATAATGAATTCTCTCAATACCTCTTTTCTCAAAAACTGGGCTTCATCAATCGCTATGATGACTTCCATCTTATTTTCTGATGTCAGTCTTTTAAGTTCATCCTGTATCTGCTTGAACATCTGCGATTTTTTAGTTGTTTCTTCCAAACCAAGTGCATCATTAAGCATACGATAAAAGTCAATGGCTGTAATAGTCGTCATGCATATATAGATGACGACATAACGGTTCGGATTGAGTGCTTCCAATGTTTTTCTAAGACATGTTGTCTTTCCCATTCCTGGACTGCTCAAGAAGACACCGATTCCTCTGGATCTGATAATAAATTCCAGTCTGTTTGTCATCTGTTTAAAGTCATTGGATGTAAACAGTGTTGATACAGCCGCATCCTTGATAAATGGATTTTTATCCATTCCATAATACGTTGTCATTTCCATCAGTAAATGATCTCCTCTCTTCTTGTTCTTCCGTTTTCAATTCGATCCGTTCTTTTTAAAGGGACCTTTTTCTTTTGAGAAACATCATAAAGATATGTCCCTTCAAAAGTTCTTGGATTATAGCGGATAATAACTCTTATTCCTATATAGACAGAAGGAACATCAAAAAGCTGATTTTCAATAAGGACTGTTGAATCACCATTGACCTTTCTTGTGGTTTCATGAAGAAACACATCATCAAGCCACGAAGCGTATTCAATAGGTGATTTATTTGACAGTCTTGATACTTCAACATCTTTCATATCATACATATAGCGTTCTAGAGGTGTGTGATTGTCATTCTCATCATCTTTCAATGATGAGTGGATTGTTCTGTTATACTCATTTATCCATTTATTAAGATCATCATTTAATTGAGAAAGTGAATGATAGTCGCTTCCCTTATGTACATCCATAAAACGCATCTTCATTGTATGAAAGAATCTTTCAATCAAAGCTTTTCCGACAGGCTGGTATGGGGGATTATAAATGATTTTAGTCCCAAGTTTTGCCTCTATTTCCTTGGTGCTTTTATTTTTGTAGCTGCTGCCATTATCTAAGATGATTACTTTACTTTTACCGTATCTTAAAACAGCATCATGCCATACCTTTTGAAAATTGACGGCATTGTCATTGAAAAAGAACTCCGCACCAACGATCATTCTTGAATGATTGTCGATAATAGCAATCAGATACGTTTTTCTGTATGTGCTATCTTCATCGTAGATATAAAATGTATGACAGGTATCAGCTTCATAGCCATCACATGAATGAGCGAATTCCCAGGTCCTTCTTTCCTTGACTAAAGTCTCACCCTGTCCATTTCGTAAGCCGCTGTTTCTGATATAGCGCTGTATAGTATCAACGGAACAGTCACCTGCATTTAAGACACCATCTTCAATCATTTTTTCATAGATCATGACCCCGGTAATCTTGGGATACTGGCCAATAAGATCGGCAATATATCTTTTATGGTCATCATCAAGCTTTCTTACTCTGCCAAGATCCAGACGGTCTTTAGGCATCAGACCTTCAAAGCCATATTTTCTGTATACATGGAGCCACCATTTCATCGTCTGATCAGAAAACCTTCTTTTTGTGCCATCTGGCCAGTCAATTTCAGTTTCAGAGACGCGTTTAAAGTAGGCACTTATTGAATCATCTATAAAAGTTCGTGATACAACAGGTGCTATAAATGAAAATTTTATCTGGCCGATAAGTTTTCTATACTCATAACTGTCTGTATTTTGTATGTTCATATATCTTCCTCCTCATGATTGAGTATAGAACAGCAAAAATACGAAAGACATTGCCAAGTTATTTAATTGAAACTGAAGAAATTCAATCAGGAATCATGATTGGATAAAGTGCGGTCATATTGAAAAAGTGTATGAAGATTGAAGTCAAAGATATCATGAATAACATTACTGAAATCATAAATAAGATGTACAAAGAAATGCATATGATATCTGTTTTTCAAGGTATTGAATATTCTCAAATACACATTATATTTAGAAATCCATCTATAGAGAGTAGAAGTCGATATACAAAATCGTTCTGTTATTTCTTCAACAGTAAAAGCTGAACATGATTTTAATGCGAGTACCTTTAATATGAAAAAAATAGAAAAAGATGAATAAGGAACAATAATAGAGTTTGGAAGAACGGCATGATAGTGCTTGTCATTTTTACAGTATAGAACAGGAACTGTAATCATATTATCCTGGACACTACCCTCATAAGATACATAATGTCTGGAATAATTTTTAAAATATACCAGCTGAGAAGATTTACAAGTAGAATTATTATGAGTGTGCTGTGTAGAAGCATTGATATTATTGAGACAATAAGTTTCAATTCTTTCAACAGTATCAAAATCAGGTTCATCAAAGAATTTGAAATCAAAAGAATTAAAGGCTGACTTGATGTTTAGTGAAAAATCTTGTATCATGTTTCTTGTATCATCAGTATCAACTGACGATTGAAAAGGAACAGTGTTAGAG
>JBATSI010000041.1:0-3744 GCA_049293215.1 Saccharimonas sp. (SeqCode)
CGAGCAGTCACTATACAATCAGACTTACGCAATCTCGGGCAGAAGATACAGGAATATTATATTTATAATGGACAATACCCTAGCGGCGGCGACCAGCTTGTCACGCTCAATTGGAAAGTGAGCAATGAGAGCGCCTATCAACTCAAGAGTGGTGGCAATATGTTATACTGCGCAATTAGATCGGGCGATGGTGCGCGATTCACTGTTGCAGCGCGAACCGCCAATAATGCTGCCTATACCTATTCTTCGACAGGCGGGCTGCAGCAATATACCGGCCCATGGACGGGCGCACAAGCCACGGACTGTCCAAAGTACAATATACCAACAACCGAAACAGGTTACGCTTCCGCGCAAGGGTATCACCCACAGGGATGGTCGCCACTAGGGTGGGCTCTTTGGACAGGCGGCTCACCAGCGATGAAATAGCTAAAGCACCTCCAAATCTTGTATGTCAACAATAGCACTTTGCTCAATTTCACGCTCAAGGCTCGCGCCTTGCAGTATCAAACGCGCATCAAGTCGTGGATGAAGTTCACTAACTCGATCGATAATTTCTGTCGTTATAGGCGCATCTTTACGAATTTTTTCTTCGCCGTCTCGCAGCGAAAGTGCTGCTTTGAAGCCATCATACTGTCGAGCAACGATATCGAGACATTTCGTATGGAGACGATCTATCTGCACTAGTGGTGGGCCTGGTCTCACTGTCATCACAAGCGCCTGATAGGCTTCTATTCCAGCAGTAAACGCCGATAGTTGGTCACTATCAACTTGTAGCCCCTCGAGCATTTCCTTGATTGCAATATGTCCAAACTTACAGGATATAACATTTCGCTCAACAAGTTGCGCTGCCTCCATAACATAAATAGGGTCTAGCACTAACTGCTTGATAGCATTGCCATTTTCTTCGGAGATATCTTCGTGAGGATAGTTCGGTTGTGGATGTATTTGTAGTAGTTCTGACATAGTGCCTCCTTCAAGTCTCCGCGATTGTACCGCTTGTGAATAGTTATATAACTTATATTCCTATATTCTTAATATTTGTCAATGATTATTACACAATATAATCACGTTTTTACAATAATCATGATGAAAAATACAACGCTATATGTAGCGTATATACGCTATACTTAATAAATATGGAACATATCGAGGGGGCGCCAGCTACAGACTATTCCGAGCCGGCAGTAGAAAAACAACAAACAATTGAATTCGGACCAAAGTCGACCGTGCCAATAGACTTCGTATTGCTTAATGAAATTGAGCAAATACGAAAAACGTATCCGCAAGATAGAATAGAAGATCTCGCACGTTCAATCGATCTTTCTCAAGATGGCACGCTGTCTTTTGACTTATACAACTCACCACTTTGCGCCCACCTGACACCAGAGGAGACGACAGAGTACCTAAGAAAGCATAGTATATTTTATGGCTCAGAAACAAAAGACTTGTCTGATCTGAAATCGGACGATGAAGGGAACTATACGATTTTTATTGCAGGACATCGACGCAGGCGAGCAATCAGCTTCCTTGTCGACAAATATGATCTGCCGCCAGAACAAGTGCAAGTATTTGTCAATCTTCGTGAACACATTAGTTTTGAAGATGCACTTATTGCGCAAATACGAGAAAATACGCACGATCAAGTGCCACCAGACGAGGTTGCCAAGAATATCCAGCAGCACTATCACTACCTTCAGCGAATCTCTCCTGATAAAAAGCCGACATACGCTCAAATGTCAAACTTGACTGGCTATAGCGAATACACTATCAGTTCTGCGCTCAAGTTTATGCAACTACCCGAAGATATACGAGAGCTCCCCAAACAGTATGGTGGCATCATTTCTTATACAACAGTAGTGGAGCTCGAGCCACTCATGCGTGCGTTTGGCGCATATCATGACACAAAACATCTTAGTGAAGATAAAGAGACATACATCTACAATTCTCTTCAGATCGTAGTCAAAGGGATTCTTGAAAGCAAGCTCACAAATCGGGACAAAATTGCAGATATAATCCATGCGAAGATTAACTCTCTCAGGACTGCGATAGATTTTGACCAAGATGCATTTTTTGAAATGGAGACAGAATCAACTATCTTACAGAATAAGCGAGCAAACAACAAACTTGCAACAACTGCTATTCGCGCGCTCGCATTTGCCGTACAAGACGGCGCAAAGCTCAAAGAGACTGATGCTGAGATTCTTTTGCAAATTGCCGATCAAATACGCGACGAGCAGTCACAATCAGCTACATTATCTGAATTCAATGGACATCAAGACGACTTGTTCTCTCAGGCAGGCTAGCTGCTCGTCCAAACTCGCCAACCCGTCGCTGTACTATAGCCTGCGCCAGTTGCTCCAAAACCAGACTTAATACTCGTACAGGAGCTTAACGTCAACCAGGTTGCTGTGCCAGTATATTGTCTGACGCCGCCTTCGAGAGATGACGTATAGAACTTCTTGCCGCTCTTGCTTACTGCCAATATTGCGTAGTCACTCCCTGGGCTCGACGAGCTTGTACAATTAAGCAGTTGATACGATTGAGACGTATCGTACGACGCTTTTTTGATATCAAGCGAGAAGGCGCTAGCATTGTTGAGCACGTCACCATACGGGTAGACTCCCTTGCTGGCATAATATAGTTCATACTGATCGGCAATATTCGATAAATCAGACTGGACAGCTGTATCGTGCGATTTATCTTGCACTGCTCGATACGACACGACGGTAATAGTCGCAAGAATCCCGATAACCGCAATAACAATAGCGAGCTCTACGATAGTAAATCCTTTGTGGATTTTTGCGAATTGAAAGATTGATGGTATACCGGTTGTGGTTTTTCTCATTAGTACTATTAAACCACACTTTGTCTCGCAATCGAATACAGAGCGCTAGTTGTAATATAGGTCTTGTCTACAAATCATTCGATTATCGGCTGTTGCAACCCATGACTTAATGGGAACAACCGAAGGACAATCCGTCATAGCTGATTTGTCAAACAAAATATTAACATTAAAACCTCCCGCGGATGCTATTGCATACGGGCCAACAGTATTTCCTACCTCACTATAGTTGCCCGTAGGAATCGTTCCTATCTTCTTCAGCTCATCCGAGAGCGTCGTATCTGTCTCGAGATACGAGCTTCCTCCAACATTTGTATCCCGACATTTCCCATTTGGATACCCTGTCCCAATACAGTAACCTTTTCCTGCCTCTAGCTTTGGATACTCTCCATAGGTAGCTTTGTAGAGTTCGAGGAGTTTGATGGTGTTTTCTGCCATAGTAAGACGAGCTGTGTTTTTTGCTCGGGCTTGGATATTGTTGTAGCTTACAATGCTGATAGCAGCAAGGATGGCACTCACCACAATGACGATGAGGAGTTCAACGATGGTGAAGCCACGGTTTCTTTTTGGTGATGGTTGTGCGGCGTGGAGAGAATGGTGAGATATAGATATGTTGCTCATGGTTATATTTTAGCACAACGCTACGATATTAAGACGCTCTATGACACGCCACTACCAAACAGCGCAATCCATTCTTCTGGTTGCAGCTCGGAAGGTTTTTTCTCGGGACTTATACCATACCGCGCAAAGGGTAATGAGCGAAATGTGCGAGGAGAAGCATAGCGATCGGCAACAAACGATTCATACCGAGCACGCTGTGTAGCGGGGAGTAGTGGCACTTCTCGCTGTTTGAGCTCAATAAGAACCGTATCAACTGCTGGCGGTGGTGTGAAGTCAGTTTT
>JBATSI010000042.1:0-6705 GCA_049293215.1 Saccharimonas sp. (SeqCode)
AAGCTCCAGGCGAGAGGTGCTGAGGCTCTGAGTGACTACGAACTTTTGATGGCGATAATTGGCAGCGGCACAGCTCAGGCAGATGTTACCAAGATCGCTCGTGACGTACGTAAACTGATTGTAGAAAAGGGGAGCCAGCTTAGCTACGAAGACTTACTGAGCATAAAAAGTCTCGGTCCTGCCAAGGCCACGCAAATTATGGCTGGCTTTGAACTCTGGCGCCGACAGTTTGAAGTGCCCGATCGCCCCATTATCGACTCACCCGAAAAAGCCGTCGAGCAGTTGAGCGACATTCGTGACAAAAAGCAAGAATACTTCGTTTGCCTCACACTCGACGGTGCGAATCGTCTCATCGCCAAACGTATCATCACCATTGGCACGCTCACTGCTAGCTTGGTTCATCCGCGCGAAGTCTTTGCCGAAGCCATAACCGACAGGGCCGCCTCGATAATCGTGGCGCATAATCATCCGAGCGGAAATCTTGAGCCGAGCCAAGCGGATAGAGAAGTCACAAAAAGGCTGAAAGATGCAGGCGAATTGCTCGGCATTGAGCTGATTGATCATGTTGTAATAACGCAAGAATGCTATAAAAGTATCATATGATTGCTGTACAGTCACGTCAGAGTTGACATCACCTATCCGTTCTGCTAATATCGTGACATGATGGAGTTAAGTCAACTATTTACTATCTCGACTGGCTATACGTTTCGTGACGCAATTGCTCGACTTGATAGAGGTGATGTTGGTGTTGTGCAGTCGGGTGATATAGCTTCTGCTAATCTGGCAGGTATTACGCGAGTTATGTTCGATAAAGTGGACCACTTGTTGAGACCGGGTGATATACTGCTTAGCTCGCGCGGCAAGTTTGTTGCCCGCACGGCTACTCCAGATCTGCTACCGGCTGTTGCAGCATCCTCTGTGATTGTGCTTCGCCCAGTCAGTGCAGATCTAAACTCCCGTTTTGTGGCAAGGTTTCTGAATTCAGCAAGAGGTCAGGAAGTCTTATCGCGCTTAGAAAGCGGCTCGCACATAAAAACACTGCGAGTATCTGACCTGAAGTCGATAAAAGTACCGCAACCGCCAGTAATTGAGCAACAGGCGGTAATGAAATTACACTATAATCTAACCGAGAAGCAAAAGCTACTCAATCTCAAAAATCAACTACTCAAAAATATAGACGACAACCTAATAGCTAAATCACAAGGAGCAGCAAAATGACCAAGCAATTTACACAAGACGAATTGAATAAAGTGCTGTGGGCGGCTGCGGATTCATCTCGAACATCCGTCGGAGCAGACGTGTATAAAGACTACGCATTAACCATGCTGTTCTTCAAGTATCTAAGTGACAAGTCAAAGGCTGAATACGCTAAATTAAAAGCACGCTTCGGTGACGACACAGCACGAATCGACGCCAAGATGAAGACATCTCGCTTTTATATACCACCAAACAGTTCGTTCGATGAGGTTTACGCTCAAAAAGAACAAGACAATATCGGTGAAATTATCAACGTCGCCCTTCGTAAGATCGAGGACCACAACAAGGACAAACTGGCCGGCGTGTTTAGCGTAGATTTCAACTCCGAGTCAGTGCTTGGCAAGCCGCAGCAACGCAATAAGATGATGCGTCATTTGTTGGAGGATTTTTACAAAATTGACCTGAGCGACATCAGCGAAGATATCATCGGCAACTCATACATGTACATGATTGAAAAGTTTGGCGCCGATGCCGGTAAAAAAGCTGGCGAGTTTTTCACCGTTACGGCTGTAGCAGAACTTGTTGCTCGGCTCGCTCGACCTAAGCCAGGTGACCGTATTTCGGATCCAGCGGCTGGATCGGGAGGTTTGTTACTGCTTGCTGGTGAAGAGGTGCGAAAACAGGGTAGTAATAACTTCGCGCTCTACGGCCAAGAAGCCAAAGGCCAGACGTATCAGCTGGCACGTATGAATATGTTTCTTCATGGCATGGATCAAGCACGGATTGAGTGGGGCGATACGCTCAACAACCCAATGCTGGTAGAAAACGATGGACTTATGAAGTTTGATGTAAATGTTGCTAATCCTCCTTTCAGTCTCAAGAAGTGGGGAGCGGAAAGTGCCGACGCCGACCAATATAATCGTTTTTGGCGCGGTATTCCACCAAAAGACAAAGGTGACTACGCATTTATCACTCATATGATCGAAACGCTCAAACCGCAATCTGGACGCATGGCGGTGATCGTGCCGCACGGTGTACTGTTTCGCGGTGGTGCTGAGGGTAAAATCCGGCAGCAACTGATTGAAGAAAATATCATTGATGCCGTGATTGGCCTGGCACCTGGTTTCTTCCAGACAACTGGCATACCTGTGGCAATTT
Organism: Saccharimonas sp. (SeqCode); assembly: GCA_049293215.1. GTDB lineage: Bacteria > Patescibacteriota > Saccharimonadia > Saccharimonadales > Saccharimonadaceae > Saccharimonas. The sequence continues at coordinate 2,356 of JBATSI010000042.1, forward strand.
TGGTCATCGACCGAGCGCGCGAAAAAGGCGGCGCGCGCGAAAACGATAAAGACGTCCTGTTTATCGAAGCTTCTAAGGAATTCAAGCCAGGTAAGGCGCAAAACACTCTCACCAAAGAAAACGCCGATAAAATTGTCGATACCTTTGCCCAGAGGCAAGAAATCGAGAAGTTCTCGCACATCGCGAATCTCGATGAAATCAAAGAAAACGATTACAATCTCAACATCACCCGCTATGTTGATACTTTTGAAGAAGAGGAAGAAGTAGATATCGCGGAAACAATCCGTCAAATCGAAGCCATCAACCCACAGCTCAGCAAGCTTGAGGAGCAGATGAAGCATTACCTAAAGGAGTTGGGGATTAAGTAATATGGCCGATAACCTCTCTGCGCCTCACGAAGCCGAATTCCTATTCTACTCTGGGCCCGACGGCAAGCAGCATATCGAAGTCTTTTATGCTGGCGAAACAGTCTGGCTTACGCAAAAGCGCATGGCTGAGCTTTTTGGCGTAGAGGTTAATACGATCAACTACCATCTCAAGGAGGTTTTTGGCTCAGGTGAGCTCGTTGAAGATTCAGTTATTCGAAAATTTCGAACAACTGCCGCCGATAGAAAGAAATACCTGACTGCTTTTTATAATCTCGACGCAATCATTTCTGTTGGCTACCGAGTAAACTCCCTCCAAGCAACCGCCTTTCGCAAGTGGGCTACCGCGACACTACGTGAGTACATGGTAAAAGGCTTTGTGCTCGACGATGAACGCTTGGCGCAAGGTACTCACTTTGGCAAAGACTACTTCGAAGAACTCCTCGAGCGTATTCGCGAGATTCGCCTCAGTGAACGACGGATTTATCTCAAGGTAACTGATATCTTCGCCTTGGCGAGTGACTATGACAAAACCAGTGAAATTGTCAAAGAATTCTTTGCGTTTATTCAAAACAAGCTCCATTACGCCATAGCAGGTAAAACCGCAGCTGAGCTTATTCATGTTCGTGCTGACAAAACAAAACCACACATGGGGCTCACCAACTGGAAGCAAGCGCCAGAAGGCAAGGTGCTCCGCACCGACGTAACCGTAGCCAAGAATTACCTCAGCGACCAAGAGTTATCCGAGCTGCGCGTTGCAGTGTCGGCATTTCTTGATACCGCCGAACTTCGCGCGCGCAGAAACATGCCAACAAGTATGGCGCAGTGGCTCGGCATAATGGACGGCTACCTCGACCTCAACGAATACCCAAAGCTACAGAACGCCGGCAACATCAGCAAAAAGCAAGCAGACACCAAAGCATTGGCTGAATATGATGTATTTCGCGTTCAGCAAGACAAGGAATTTATTGGTGACTTTGAAAAAGAAGTGAAGCGGCTGGAGGGGAAGGATGAATAGTAAGCCAGTTACTCAAGAAGAGCTAGAGCTGGCCATACAATCTTTTGAGCAAATGGGTGGAATGGTTAAATACGCCGAGATAATGGAGCGAGCTATGAACATGATGCGCGATCATTTTGATATGACCGAGCGATCGCTGACTATGGTGCAAAAGCTCCACGTTATGCGACTACAAGGTATCGATCAATGGGTTGGTTTGTGTAAGTTTTTGCTGCCTCTATTCGCTACGATTGCGACTGTGGGGCTGACTATCACGAGCCCTACGTTTAATAGCCAAATTGCGACTGCAATTGGCCTGATTGGCTTTGTCGTGTTTTTTGCTGGGCTGTTTGAGCTATCTCGTAAGCGTCAAAAAATCCTTGCCAAGCAAGAGAAAGATATCGAAAAGCTGCACAAAGCATTTCAAGATGGGCAAGAACTTGTAGATATCCTAAAAGTACAGGCGCAAAATGAGCGTGGTGAGATGACGGATGAGAAGGTTCAGGATATGATGAAGCGAATTTTGAGGATAAAGGAAAGAGGAGTATGAGTAAAGATCTTAATAAGTACCGAGGCTCTGAGTGGAGTAAATGGGACCTACACCTGCACAGTCCTAGCTCGTTCCTTGCTAATGAGTTTAATGGACTAGATATAGATACATTTGTAAAGACTATTAAGAAACAAGGCTTGAAAGTGGTTGGTTTAACTAACTATTTTAAATTTGCTGACGACGAGATTGAGGGTGATGATTCGATAAAAGCAAAACTAGAAGCTGAAGGCATAACAGTATTCCCTAATTTGGAGTTTCGTTTCGAACAAAAAAATAAGGATAATGAATATTTTAATTTCCATATCATATTCTCAAACAAGACTCCCTACAGCCGCATTACTGATTTACTTGGTAGACTGAAAGTTGAGTCAGGTGAATACTGCAAAGACCTAAGTGAAACGGAATCAGAAATAAAAAAGGCAACTATCTCTAGCAGACAACATCTATTAGAAACATTACGTGACGACAAAAACCTAAAGCATTTACGTGACTATATCATAGTTGGCTGCTCAAATGGGTACGGCGGTATAAGGCCGGAAAAAAATAACGACGGTCGTGGTGATACCGTAGCTGAAGGATTTGACAAGAGTGTAGATGCTTTTTTTTCATCTCGTGAAAATCCAGTAGCAGATAAGAATTTTTTCCTAAACAAAACCCGATTCGACGGTGCACTTTCTAAGCCTGCTTTTTTAGCATCAGACGCTCATAAGCAATCTGAAATAGGTGGTACTTACAGCTGGGTCAAGGCTGAGCCAGCTTTCTCAGGTCTTGTACAGGTATTGTACAGTCCATCTGAAAGAGTGGTCTATTCTGACAATAAGCCTAGTGATATTAAGTCATCTAGGGTGATTATCGATAAGTTCAAGTTTATTAATAAAGAAATACATTTTAATCCTGACTTAAATGCGGTCATAGGTACACGAGGCAGTGGAAAATCTGTACTACTTAAAGCTATCGCCATGAATGTAAGTGGTGTTGAGTACAGAGCAAAGGTAGAGGCCTCAAGGTACGAAAGTGATCATAAATTCAATGATAGCAAGTTCTCGGATAGTCAGGTGGTCTGGGCAGATGGAGCAGTTGATTCTGGTGATGAAGGTAATCAGAAGAAAGTATTTTTCATACCGCAAGGATACCTCAGTAATTTAGCGTACGACGAAAATGCAAAAGAAGACGACAGATATGAGTTCCTGCTAAGTTTACTAAGAAAAAATCAAGAGTTCAAAAATGCGGATGCCAATGTTAGTTCGTTTAAAGATACCAATTCGCAGACAGTGCATGCTCTAGTCGACGCTATTGTTGCGTCAAAATCAAAAATCGATGAGATAAATGGCGATACCTTAAACCTGGGTAGTGAAAAAAGCATCGAGAGTGAGATTAAAGATGTAAAAAGTAAAATTACTACACTGCGTAAGAAGTATGAAATTACAGAAGACGACAGTAAGCGATACCAGGATGCAAAAATGGTTGTAGAAAACAGCAGTAGCAACTTGCGCAAGATCAAGCAGGATATTGATATCCTAGACATACTTGAAAACGAGGAAGGTCTAGTGGATGTCAGTTCTGCAAATATTTCATACCTATCGAGTAGAGTAAAGGACGAAATTGTATCTAAAATTAAGATATCAGGCGACACCAAGGCAAAAGAGATTATTAAGGTGGCTAAGACAAGCCTAGCTGAAGAGCGAGTAAAGATTGAACAGCAAGTAGAGGGTAGTCAAAAGGTTATTAATGAGTTAGCACCCAAATTCGAAAAGCAAAAAGAGCTACAAGACCTAATTGAGAAAAAGACTTCACTTGATAAAAAAATATCTGACATTAACGATCTTTCTAAAAGCCTAGAATACTACAGCAACAAAAGAGTACAACAGCTAATGGATCTCAAAACGACTTATTTTAATTTTGAAACAAAGATAAGGGAACTGTTTGAGACTGTCGATTTTGAAACATTTCAATTTATAGAGATAAATATATCTATTCATGAAAAACCAAATTTGATGAGTAGATTTATTGAACGTAATATAAACACCAATAAAAAGCAGAACCTGAGCAGACAATCGAAGCTTTTCATAGATAATAGCAATAGACTAACCAAGTCTAATTTTGACAACATAGTTAACGATATCGTTGACAAAAAATTTGTATGCAAAAATAGTGTAACGGATAATAAACAGGTACTAAGAGAGCTTCTTGTCAACCCGTACGACATCGATTTCTTGAGTTCAATAAAAATGCAGGGTACGAATACTACATTTCGTGATATGACTGGTGGGCAGAAGGCGATGTCTTTGCTGGAGCTTATATTTAGGTTTGACAGCGAAGATTATCCGATACTTATTGACCAGCCCGAAGATGATCTGGATGCTAGCGGAATTTCTAGTAGCGTAGTTGATTTCGTTAAATCTCAGAAGAAAAATAGGCAGATATTTATTGCTTCGCAC
>JBATSI010000043.1:0-9226 GCA_049293215.1 Saccharimonas sp. (SeqCode)
GGCCAGTCCCTCGCCGACTCTTGATATTTAATTGTACGTTCTAGTATACGCTACTACTGAGTAAAATACCACTAAGCTCCAGCTGGCGGTGTTTCGTTACAGCTTGTAATGTTTGAAATGGTATAGGAGTGCTTATAGTAGTCTCTACTTGCCGCATAGGCGGTCACTCCCGCTCCACCAATATTAGGATGGTTGCATATATAAAATTGTGCCGTCTGATCCATTTCACGAAACCCTAAACGGCGATACATCGTACTTGTTTGTGGTGACTCAAGGAGATTCCACGCACTCAGTACGTATGAGGTGCCGTCACTTATATACATAAAACATCCCCCTACTCCACGAGCGCCCTTTATCGCTTGATCGCTCTGAGGAAGTGCACCAACGCCGGGAATCCAATCAGCTTGCTTTGTCCCTCGTGAACAATTCTCATCTGTAAATGTCACTCTATCTCCCCCAGATGCTAGTGTTTCGGTTGTTGTCTTCGGATATTCACCGTTTTCAGCATAATATAGTTCGATAAGCTTATACGCTTGTTCAATACTAGATTGCATACTCACTGCCCGCGCCCTTGCCTGTATGCCGTTATAGCTCACAATACTTATTGCTGCAAGGATTGCGATGACCACAATCACAATAAGGAGTTCAACTATGGTGAAGCCAGCAACTTTCTTAGACCTGTGTATTGCGTGCGGACAAGATGTGAATAAGTTCATGCTTACATTTTAGCACACTACCGAGACACCAAGAGAGATAAGAGAGAAATTACAATCGAATACCTTCGCGTGCTTTGTTTGCCCACTCATCGGCAAGCTCATTTTGCTCATGACCCACATGTCCACGTACCCACACTAGTGTTGGATGTGTCGTATAGTATAGCTCATACGCCTCCTGGACAAGTTCAAGATTTTTTATGGGACCACCACTCTTGCGCCAGCCTTTTTCTGCCCAACCAGGCGCCCATTTCGTGAGAACATTGATCCAAAACTCACTATCACTATGAATTTCACACGGCTCGCCATCAGCAAGCTTCATCGCAGCAATAAGCGCACGCCCTTCCATGCGAATATTCGTCGTATCTCCTGCTTCGCTCCCGAGTGCAACCGGTTTATCGCCCTCTATCACCGCATACCCCCCTGGACCCGGATTTGGGCTTGCACTACCATCAGTAAAAAATATTCGCATATATCACTCTTTTTCTTTTATGTAACATTGTCTTTAGTATACCAGAGATGGCTATATCAGCTCTAGGCTAAACGCTTCGTAAGACTCGTGCGATATTCCGCAACTTCACTACGTAAACAATCGATATCTGCCGATGATACGTTCGATATCTCGGACAACAGCTGCACCTGTGCAAATTCTAGATCAATATCCGTCCTCGGTAGCCGCTCAATTAGCTCTTGCACCGTAGGTATCTCCCTGTGTGATGAAGAGATTGTCTGTATTTGTCGCTCAGCCTTAAGTATTTTTGAGCGATTCCACTCAAAACTATATTGCGATTGCATACCAACATCTGGTGCCACACTAGCAAATAGCTGCTCTATAGGTATTGGACCGACTCCTGCTGGGTCGTTCTCGTCAACTTCATGAGCGTAGCTTGCCCTTGTGTCGGTAATTCGAATACGAAGACTCCAAAACCTATGAGCAACAGCACCAAGCGATGCGACTATCCTTTTGTCAATCTGCTCGATTTGCCCATATCCATCGAGTGGCTCAATGGATGTCGACCAATCCGGTAGAAACACGCGTTTCATCGCATCTTCTTCGTCCATATAGCTCCGTCGTCTGACGCAGCCACTCTCATAGGCCACCTTCATAAGTTCACCCGTGAGTCCATGAAGTTGCTTCTGTGTTGGTGGTATATCGATGCCCCGTACCGTCTCAGGGCGCAATAATTCTGCCATGCTGTCCTCCTTACTCTGTATAGATATCAGTATACCCACTTTTTCTGTATTACGCTATATATAGTGTGCCCATATATAGCGTATGAGCTTATGTGGAAAATATGCGCATAACCAAACAACAACACTAGACTAGTGTTATTTTGTGCTATATCACAAAAAATCCACACATTTTGTGTGGATTTTTATTATAAGAGATTATTTATTTTTCTTTAAGATTGGAAAGACTGTGTATATTCAGGAGTGCTGGGATTTTTGCTGCGTATCTTTGTTTCAGTTCTTCAAACGATATATACGTCACGTCAATCTTCTCCCCCGCATCAAGATGGGGTGCAACGCGCTCTTGCTCTTGCCATGCAACAAAGACATGAACAAACCATTCGATTTTCTTCTCAGGCTGAGTCACCTGGAGTAACTTCCATCGAGAGAAACGATAGCCCGTCTCTTCGCGAAGCTCTCGTTTTGCCGCCTCAAGAACCGAGACATCACCCCCATCCACTCTCCCAGCTGGCAACGAATCTCGTCGCACAATACCGCCTGGCTGCTCTTCGTTACACGCAATAATATCGTCATCATCACGTATTCCAATCACAATAACCGTATCAGGGCGTCTCAACATCTCAAAGGTCGCCATAGAACCATCATAAAGCACTTGCGGCCATTGATAGACGTCAAAAATTTCTCCAGAGAACACCCGTTTCGCGCGTGACGGAATCATTTTCGCATCATCAGGGAGTTGTCGATCGTTGCGATCTACCATACTTACTAGTATAGCTAGTCTCTATAAAAAGCTCAATACAACATAAGCTCGTCTATTGAAGCATCCTGTACAGTCTGTTTAATACATTGCTCTCGTCGATACGTTTCACCAAATAGGAATATCGCACCCGCACCAAGTTCGGCGCAATGATCAGCTCGCGAATATCCAGAAATTTCAGGCATATATGACGCAATCAAATTTGCCACATTTTGGCTATCGGAAAGATAGTGCCCTATATCGCTGCGTAGGCGCATCCCTACTTCAGCCGCTGTCGCCGCCCTTCCTTCACGAGCATAGGCAGGAAACGCAATCGACATATCATCTTCGTAGAGCATCTGAAGTGTTGTGACAGCAAAATATATCCCCCTCGACGATGCATAATGTTCATCCGCATCCTGGCATGCCGCGACTTCCCGCGAAAGAATCTTTACCAGCTCTGGCAGCTGAGGGCTGCGTGGAAGTCTCTCCCAATCAATGATATCTTCCAGCAGCGTTGCTTGATTATCTTTAAGTTCACTATCAATATACTCACGAAATTCCTAAATATCACTATCAATTGTTCTATAGCTAGGAATGATACTTTCTATGTTGGCATTATCCATAAAAACCTATCTCCTTCGCTCCTGTAGTCTTGTGTGAAAACGCCACGCATATTTTCCCTGAGCATCCACCGCATACGCTAGTTCGTTTGGATCAATAAATGTCATATCCTCTCCATCTATTCCAACCGAGAAATCAAGACTTGCTGGCATCACATGACACACGACGTATATTTGATATGCATCGATGTTTTTTAGATACATTGGATCTGCCACATCGACAACATCAAACGAAAATTCTCCCTGATAGCCAACTTCCTCTGCAAGCTCTCTCTGTAAGGCGCGCTCAAACGTTTCTCCAAAGTCCATTCCGCCGCCTGGCAACCCCCAGCCCAACCCATGTTCTTTTACAACGAGCAGTCGTCCATCGGCATCATAAATAATCGCCTTTATCGACACTCTATAAAGATAATCTTCTCGCACCGAACCATTCGGACGTGTCGTAGAAATCGCGCCACGAGGAGTTGTTGAGCCATGTGCGTCAGCCATAGTGCGGTCTATTCTCCGTTTTGAGGAATTTCCATGAGGTCTATATCAAACACGAGATCGCTATTCGCTGGAATATTTGGCGCGGGGCTACTCGTACCATATGCCATCGCAGCTGGGATCACAAGACGGCGCGTACCGCCCACTCTCATACCAGGAACACCCTGCGTCCAACCCTGAATAACCTGGTCAAGCCCAAACGTAATTGCCTTGCCAAAATCGTGACTGCTCTGAAAAATAACGCCATTTTTCACCAACGCACCCGTATAATGCGCGGTAATTTTTGCGCCTGGTCGTACCTCTTCTCCTGTTCCTGCATCAATATCAATAATTTCTAGCTCACCTACCGACTCATTACGTGGCTCAAAATCATGTAGCTTCGTGCCTTCATATGCCATAACCTGCCTCCTGTCTACTTATATCCCTACTATATCAAATTCTGTGCGCTTTGCCATACCATAGTAAGCCCTCGTGGCTAAGTGACTAGTTATCGCGCAATTTCCGCCTCAATTATCATGTCCGCCTCCTCTCGCGTCACCACTGAATCAAATCCACCAATCATATCATCACCAGACTGTTCGTTGCCACCAGCATAGTTCAAGCTTGAATCTTCAAAGCGGCGGAATTGGAATATTGCTCCCTCCATTTGCGATGAATTGAATACGCCAATCTCACACATACGGTCAAAGTCGCGCACTGTTAGCCCAGTCACTCGAGTAAATAGCTTTGGCTCAAGGTTACGAATCACATCAGTCAATTTTTCCTCACGATAATCCGTCAAATACATAAACACTGGTATACGAGTAATAAATTTGAGCAATTTCTCGCGTAGCTGTTTTTTGAATCCTTTGTTTTCCTTTTCTTCCTTCTTTTCGGTCGGCGTCAGTTTCTTACCTTCCTTCTTTTTCTTGTTTAGGGACTTCTCGCTCGAAATTGTTTTGCTAATATCGCCCCCAAGACCTCGAAAGGATTCAATCTTTTCCAACGCCTTAAGCACGTCTGGTGCATGTAGCAATTTCTCAAGGGTTACGTTTGTCACGTCGATAAGTCGGGCAGATTGCCAACGTTTCGCCAACATCGTACTTGCCGTACCGAACGTCGCAATATCAAGCAATTCAACCGCCTTGAGCTGCTGCATACTGTAGCCGTCATAGCAAAGTACTGGCAAGAAATTCAAGAAATCCTGGACTTTTGACTCAGCGCGACGATTATCATTCACATCAAGGCTCGAGCTATAGCTCGCAATCAGCTGCAATGCGCGACTCGGTGCAAAATCAAAGATATAACAGGTCGGCTTGACGACAAACTTTTTGCCATTTTCGTCGGTAAACTTCCATGGTGATTGCGCACGAAATCCTGTCTGGAAGTACGTTTCTGGGCTGGTCGTATTGCGCAAAAACAGTACACCGCTCCATGCCGGAATTGTCACACCCGTCGTCAGCTTACCACAACTTAATGTAATAGATTTATTCTCAAACGGATTGCCGATCGCCTTCTCGACAGGAGCAATAGCTTCCTGCCCAATACCGGCATCACTACCCGCTGCTCGTACAATTTTGTAACCCGAAAAGAACGTATCGCGTTTCAAGAGTTGCTCCATTGCCTTGCAGCTTGCCACATTCGGCAAAAACCAAAAGGTATGTCGCAGACTCGAAAGCAACCGTGCGTCTTCAAATAGCAATGGTGGACGTGTAGTACTCATACCGTCTTGTATGTTTTGCTCAAGGTTGACGCCACGCAATAGATCAAGCCATTGCTGCACCTGGTTCTCATACTGAAAAATGTATTCGCCCCTGTCATTCTTCTTTGCTGCAAAAAACTTGTTTAAATCAAACTCATTAAACTCACCCGCCATCGCTACCTTACGCAGACGTTCTGGCATTTGGTAGGTCATCATAACAATTTTTGGCAACTCCTCGTACGGATTCTCACCATCACTCAGCTTCCAGTTCTCTTTGGCACGCTGTTCATCTGCGTAGCTCCAGTTAAAAATCTGGTCTTCAGAGAATTCACCACTACTCATAGCACGAAACGGTGTGCCAGAAAGATAAAGATACGAGCCAACAGTTAACGGCATCGTCTCCTCAAGCTCGCCTTCTTCCTGGTGGCTAAGCGGATTAATGTCACCACTATCTTCAGTAAGCTCCTTGGCACTATCTTGCCATGCGCCGAAGTGATATTCATCAACAATCAGGCAATCCCAGTCTTCTTCACGCATCTTAGCATGTCGCTCTTTGACACTCTTTCCTTTATCGCGCCCTAGGACATCTTGGTAACTGGCAAACCACACCACAGGCTTACTTTCGTTGATATTTTCCCAACCTTGCTTGCCACCAATGAATTGCCAACCTTCAAAGTCAACGTGTTGCATCAGGTCATCGCGCCACGCCTTTTCGGTTGCGGGTTTGTACGTCAGCACCAATACGCGTTTCCAGCCCATACTTTTTGCCAGTTCGTACGCAGTAAATGTTTTGCCAAAGCGCATTTTGGCGTTCCACAAAAAGTGCGGTGCTTTCGATTCTTTGTCGATGCTGTATTTTGTGAAATATTCGCTCGTCATTGCCACGGCGTCGGCTTGTTCGGGACGCATGACGTAGTCATTTGTGCGCCCTGTTTCGTGCCGTTTGCCCGTTTTTAGTTCTAGGAATACATTTTTGATAGTCTCGATGTCGGTATCGAACCATTCGCCCGCAATGCGTGGCACACCACGATACGCCAGCTTTTTGTGCATATCGTAGTCGCGAAATAGTGTACCATCATTCGCAATCGCCCAATCGCTCCAGACGATGTTGAATTGTTGATTTGGTGTATTCACCAAACTTTCGTTCACGCGATCCGCCACGTTATCTTTGGTGGTGTCGCCAACTTTTATGCCAGGCTGTCCATCCACCGTGTAGGCGTAGATTTGGCGGGGCTTCTTTTGGTAACTAATTAACTCAGCCATTTTTCATCCCCAAACTTATGACACTTATAATGATTGCAATAATTGAAAGCGAACTTGATATAACGATTGGAATCCATATTTCACGCCGTCTTTTATCAGCACGCAAGAATTCATTGTCTATCCTTTGGTGAACTGTTTTGATTTTATTATTAAATTCTGCAACCAACCTTTTGCGGTCGCCTGCGTACATATCGTCGGCTAATTCACCGTCATGAGTAACTCCACCGTCAAACTCTAGTTTATCTGGTGAAGTGATTTTCAGAATGTGCCTACGTTGTGTTTCAATGTAATCATGTATAGTTTGGATATCCTTGTCTTTTATTATTGTTGAGTATGCTTTGAGTATTTCTTTTGTTGACCTGTGTAGAGTCGCTGGGATTTTATTCAGCAATTTCGTCGCACCCGAGCAAGTTAGTCCATATGTGTCACTATTCCCGTATAGCTCGCTATAACATAAGCGGACAGCACCATCGACCTGCTTTGTAATATTCTCGAGCTCTAATTCTATCGTGAACTTGCGTTTCATTACGGCATCTCCTTGATCATGCTTTCGATGAAGGCCTGTTCGTCAGCGTCGATATCGTAGCGAGCGTAGAGTTTTTCATCAGTCCATTGCTCGGTCATTGGCAGGTCGGGCACGAATGAAAAGCGGTCTTTTGAGAGGTGCTGTGTGTTCTTTTTGAGCATAACGAGAAATCGGAAGAAGCGAGTTTTGATATATTTGGCAAAGTTTTTCGCTTGTTCTTCATCACTAAAAACATTCATTACCAAATATGTTTCTGTACAAACACTAGGCAGGTCTGCAATTGTCGGTAAGCCGAGAATCTTATTTGGAAAATCACCGCCACCTTCAGCCGCCATCGCAAGAAGGACTTTATGTTTGTTGCGCCATTGTCGGTTTGTCTGCACGAGTGAATCAAGTACATAGCCCGTTGTGCCTCGTGCGTAAATCTTAATCTTGTCTGGGTTGTCTATATTTTCGAACTTATCAAAGTTGGTAGCAAAGCCAAATGGCTTACGACTCGACACCTTTTTATCAAGTGTTTCTTCGTGTCGTGCTTGAACCTTACGCAAAATCGGCACGGCTTGGTTGAAACGAATGAACGTGTCGTATTCGTCGAGCGGTCGTTGCATACTTGGCAACTCTTCGTCGCCAAGAATTGTACGGATAGTGCAATCGCCATCGTGCTGCGAGTCCCATACAAAGTAACTCACGCCACCCTTGATTTCTACCCCAGGAAAACAGTCACTGGCATTCGGGTAATCCACCAATTCTTTGATGTGTCTATCAGCCAACATACTGGCACGAAAATCATCCAAACCCTTACCGCCAGCGAACCAACGGCTCGGAATGATGAACGCCATGTAGCGTGGCTTTAATAGCTTGGCTTGTTCGACAAACTTTTGATATATTGGCATCGCACTCGCACCATGTCCACCGTCCCCTAATTGATACGGCGGATTACCTACGATTACATCAAATTTCATATTGCTAGCCTCCTCTGGTGTTACATGGATAAATTCATATGCGTGAGTTTCAAGCGTGACGTCTATCTGGCGCGCGCCAATGCCTTCGCCCTCGGCTTGCCCACAAAATATACATTTCTTCTGTCTGAATGTATGGCTAACCGGTGTATAGCGAATATTACCGTCACTGCTCGCAAACTTCACAACACTGTGCTCGCTATCGGCACGCTTACTATAGTAAACACTGCGACGCGCCATGTGTCCCGTAAGTTCAGTGATAGCAATGCCATAGAGCTGGTTACGAAAGATATGATCACGGCGTTCGGTCTCATCCGGAATAATATCTTTTAGTCCCTCCATAAGTCGAGCGGCGATTTGACGCAGAAATATACCCGTCTTTGTGGCTGGATCAAGAAAAGTAAGGGCTGGATTGCTCCAGACTTCGTTTGGTAAGAGGTCGAGAATTTTATCGGCAAGCTCTGGTGGCGTAAACACTTCGTCGCTAGAAAGGTTAGCAATGCAATCGAGAATGTCGGGCTGGTGACGCTCTTTATAATATTGCGAAAGGTTAAGCATGCTTCACCTCCGATAATTTCAGATAGTGCGTCATTGGTACACGCTGAATAGACGTGGAAATACCAAGTTCCATATCAACCAGACGGTAGATATTACGCACAAAATAGCAGCTCTTTGGTGATGTCCACTCGGTAAATGTGATTCTATCTTTACCATTCAACATATCACCAAGCTGAATATTAGTTTCAAGAATTTTATCTATCGACCGATACCACGCTTCGCGACGCTTGCTACGAGCAATGAGCGCTTCATAAGTATTTTTTGCTGTGTGCCACAGTCGGTCGCGTGCGTCAACAATGTTGTCGGGCATAATATCGACGCCATAGATGGTTGAGAGCGCAGTGAGGACAGCAAATTCTATTTCATCTTGCTGCGTTCGCTTAAATGTTTTTGCAATGTCAGCGAGGCGACGCTGCAATATAACAACAAGAAAGTTACCGTTACCACACGCTGGCTCTAAAATGCGTTGATCTTTATAATTTCGGTGAGC
>JBATSI010000044.1:0-40431 GCA_049293215.1 Saccharimonas sp. (SeqCode)
CATAGGATGTTACATTGACGCTTCCAAGTATTGCAAATAGTTCAGAAGCTGTCGTTGGATAGGCGTCGTGGTCTACGAAGTATAGCTCGAGTTGTTTACCAGCATTCATTATATCGTTCTGCACTAGAGTATCATGTGCTCTATTTTGTATCCCATTATAGGCTACGATACTGATTGCTGCGAGGATAGCGATGACAACAATGACGATGAGGAGTTCAACAATCGTAAAGCCACGTTTGTTTGTATGATATGTTTGTGTGATAGGTGAAGGATGATGATAATTAAAAGTATTGCTCATGCTTACATTTAATCACCCCCGGATGTCAAGGGATTTGGGAGAGGAGACAAAAGAAAGTGCTGTGGACAACTTATCCACACCTTTTGTGCTTGACAAGGGTCTCCCCCCCCTATAATCGGGCTTATGGTTAGGATTGTATATAGAAGAAGGATAGAGAGAGCTGGGTTTACTATTGTAGAGTTATTGATTGTTATTGTGGTGATTGCGATACTCGCTGCAATATCTGTGGTTGCTTACAATGGGATGCAAGGAAGAGCAGAGGATGTACGGCGTATTACTGATGCGAAGAATATTGTGAAAGCGCTTGAACTATATAAAATAAATAACGGAAATTACCCTGCGGTAGAGTATTCAGGAAAGGGCGGAATCCAAGGTTGGGAGGTGAGCAGCAATGAATCAGCAGGACAATTCATTGCGCCACTCGCCACAGCGGAATATGGCTTTCCAAACGGTGTAGCGGTTGACCCTGTCAATAACGCTACCGCTCCTGCTGACGGTACAGCGAACAATCTTAGGGACAGTGGCGGTTACACCTATCTTTATTACCGCTACAATCCAGGAACAAATGGATGCGACGCTTCACGTGGTAATTACTACGTACTTATTATCCTTCGTACAAAGACAAGTGGACTAACAAAACACCCGGATAGCCCAGGACTCCAATGTGGCGCCTGGAGCTGGGAAAACTACGGTTCTTGGCTTCGTCAACGGCTAGCTTTTAAGCTTTCTCTAAGCTTCCCCTGCTATAATAAGAAGATATGAGTTCACAGAAGAAAGTAGTCGCTCTACCAAAAATAGGTCGGATTGCTAGTTTAGATTTGATGCGCGGATGGTTTCTTGTTGTTATCATTCTCGACCATCTCAGCTACTTTCCAAATGGTCTTTCTTTTATATCCGGCGATAGTCGACTTTTCGTCTCTGCCGCAGAAGGATTCTTCCTTATATCGGGGCTTGTTCTCGGCATTGTACGTGGCGCAAAACTGGTCGACCAACCTTTTGCACTTGTAACAAAAAAACTCCTCTCACGTAGCTTTGCACTCTATTTGACGAGCATCACTATTACAGCAATCTCCATCCTCATTGGTTGGTATTTCGTTGGTAATGATGGCGTAAAATCACCACTTCCAACACCGTGGAGCGATATCCCCTCGCTCATTTGGAGAATTATTACGTTTCAGGAATTTTACGGATGGGCAGATTACCTTCGTCTCTACTCCCTCTTTTTGCTCTTCTCTCCTGCTTTTATGTGGCTTCTAAGAAAGGGACGATGGTATATCGCGCTTGGGTGCAGTATCGCAGTATGGTTTTTTGCTCCCCATCCAACCACTCCAATGACACAACCGTTTACATGGCAAATCCTCTTCTTTATCGCATTGACTATCGGCTTCTACCTACCGCAACTCGTGCGGTTCTGGCAGCGTTTGTCAAAAAAGACACAAGCAATAATCACCTATACACTTATGAGCGTCTTCGTTATGACGCTGGCGGCAAATATCATTTCAGAGTTCGTCACACCAGTAATGAGTGGATCAATAACTCAACATGTCAACGAGGTACATCGTTGGGTTACCCCATACATGTCGAAACTTGATATGCCGTTACCGCGAATTATTTTATCGCTCGTGTGGTTCATGGGATTCTTTGTGCTCTTTCGCCGTTTCGAGAAGCAAATCACCCGCTGGCTTGGTTGGCTCCTCATCCCCTTTGGCACTCATTCGCTCTATGTATACTCGCTCCACGCTTTCGTTATCATGGGTATGCACCTTATCCTCAATCCTCAGTACGGCGCACCCGCGAGTTACTTCAACTCGTTTGATAGAGTAGGAGAAATTCCACTCAATTTCTTCATGTCAATTCTTGCAATAAGTATTATCTACATTGCTCTCAAAAAGAAGTTCTTGATCAATATCATTCCGAAATAAACGATGAAATCGATAAGTGTTGAAGTTCCTGTGTTGCAACGTTTTTGAATGTTCGCGATAGCTGAGGCTCCTTGTCTCCATAGAAAACAACGTGCACAACACTCGATTCTGGCGAAAACGTCGATGCGTCCTTCACCTGTAGCGTGCTACCATTGAGCGGCGCATATCCTCCACGCAAGACATCATCTTTTGCGACAAAATGCACATCGCATCCTGGCAAGTAATATTCAAGTTCTATCGCCGTATACGGATCTGCCGCCAAAATAGTTGATCCATCACGACAATCGTTAAGCTGTGCGGCTGCCTGTTTTACGTCTGGCTGCTGCATTCGTTGAAAATTAAAATTACCGACAGCAACAAGATTACCGACACCAAACAGTAATACCGCAAACACAAACATCCGTGCGCCTAATCTATATGTTCGAGACCACCGCTCACTTGCAAGCCATATCGTAACAGCATTGAGCGCAACAAAACCAATTGCAATATGAGAAAGATATCGCTCAACATACATAGACCGTGCAAATGACACAACAACAAGCACTGCAACGGGAACCGTAATATATACGACAAGAAGGAATATCAGTGATTTTTTATCTTTTTTTGCCGACTTTATTACCGTAAGAACGCTATAGCACACAAGTATTATCACCGCTAAAATCATCAGCGACTCAAACATCGTGAGTTGCCACAATGGTTTATACAAAAAATTGAAAGAAAAGATACCAATCATATTTTCAAGATTCATCTGCTGCCCAATCGGCGCAAGTGCATTATTACTCAACTGCTTTACAAACGCAAATAACCATGGAATAAAGAGAAGCACGCTACCTCCATACGCATATATCCATGGCTGCTCAAGGAATGTACCCTGCTTCTTCTTATCCTTTGCCCACATTGTTATAAGCCATACCACGTGAGATATCCACAAAAGCGCCAAATAGTATAGACTGTACATTCCTAAAGCAACAAGCACAGCATAGAGCACCCAATACCCCGTCTTTTTCTTTTCGCTCGTCTCGTACCATGCCTTTGCGAGCGTATACGTTGCCGCTATACCCACAAACGATGCGAGCGAATACATTCGTATCTCAAATCCATAGCGTATCAAAAGTGGCGATAGAGCTGCCACACCTACAACATACAAAGCGACGCGGCTGTTGAAGAATTTTCTAATAAATAGCCCCAGGACAGTAAGAGAGGCTCCAAAAAAGATAACACTTAAGCTGCGAAGAGCCATCTCACTCCAGCCAAATATACTCGCCCATCCCTTGAGCAATATGTAATAAAGTGGCGGGTGAGTGTCTAACGCCACGAGAGCAATCAACTCTTGAAGCGGTCGCTTCGCCACCATAATCGAATACGCCTCGTCGAACCACACACTCTGCTGCATACCCAGCCACAAACAAAAGAGCGACGAAAGCAGGACAATCACTCCCAGAACACTATAAAAAATCCTCATATTTTCTACTTTTTTATGTCGACGAAATACCATATCTAGAAATTGTTTCATAGCTCTATCATATCGATATTCCGAACAAAAAGCCAACTTTTGCCCATGCTCTAGACAGCTTCTTTATGATGCGGTATAATAATCCTTGCACATCGGGGTGTGGCGCAGTTGATAGCGCGCGCGGTTTGGGACCGTGAGGTCGAAGGTTTGAGTCCTTTCACCCCGACCAAGAAATTTATTTAGATTTTCGACTTATTTTGTCGAATTAATAAAACGGTAGTCGATCACAGGCTGCTGTTTTTATTAATTGCAAATCCTCTACCTTTATACAAACTACACGTAGCATGGTAAAATTATTAGTAGCATACGACAGGAGATGCCATGAAATATAACCTACGATCTTCAACGGACGAAGATATTTCCATAACAGATGCCGACATTTCTATTGTCGCAAATAAACTTTCCGCATTACAAGATGGCGATTTTATCTGTCTCGTGCGAGATGACACTGCACAAGATTTCATGCAAGTACTTTGTACCGCTTCGACGAAAGCGCCTATTCAAAATAAGATTTTTATGCTGGATTATACCGAGAGTACGACAGATACAACGAGTACGCTATATACGATACGTGATGGCGTTTCAGAGAAAGAAGCAGCTACCTACTTCAATCAATTTCTCAATAATCAAACCGACTACACCCGCCTGCCAAGAGACATTATCGATTTAAACGAAGACGAACCAACTTACAAAAGCCGTATCCTGAGTGCAATCACCTCAGTGATAGGCGCTATACTAATTGCCATACTCATAGTAGTATTGAAGAATCTATTTCAGTAAGCACGTCTAAAATCATTTAGCAAAATATGCCTTTAAGCTGGCATCGGCAGCATGTCAACGCACATTCGTTGACCGCCTCTTGACTCCATATACCCTCTCGACTTAGAAGTACTAAAATCTCCAAATGCGCCCTCTAGGCTTGAGCGACACGTCGCATTGCCATCCAAAAAATATATTACATAGTACGGATGCAGATTACCATCGACCTTCCAAGTACTAGCGTAGCGGAACGTAAAATTATAGCGACAACCACCCCACCCACTAAAACACTTATACACAGGAGGTGGTGGCAATGAAGCAACCTTACGTAATTCATCAGCAAAAACCGAACTCCGTACGCCTACATAGCAACCATTCGGATAATCTGCCACCTCTCCCAAGCATACCGAGCTCGTCGGGGTAGGATATTGTCCATATTCTGCCAGATACATCGCGAGCGCTTTCTCGTACTGAGCGACGGCTGCCTCGGTTTTAACATTTTGTGCTCGTTCTTGTATGCCATTGTATGATACGATGCTAATTGCAGCGAGAATGGCAATCACCACAATGACAATGAGAAGTTCAACGATAGTAAAACCAGTTGTTTGCCTTGTTTTACGCGTTGGATGTGGATAAGATGTGAATAAACTCATGCTTACATTTAATCACCTCCCCCCCGGGGGATGTCAAGAAATTTAGGAAAGCAGCACCGTCACATCTCCAAAACTAGCGAGACGGAAAACAGCCTTTATCTAGTTTACCTGCCTATGTTTTTTACACTGTATCGATCTTTGATTTCTTTTTGCTCAGGGATCGTTGGATCGAACTTTGCATCAAATAAGTCATTCAACCCCATCTCGTCCTTATTCTCATATAATTTTTTAATGTAATTCATAGCAAGAACACGGCCATTAAGATACGCCAGGTCCTTGTTAAATGTAAGTGGCTGAATGTCTGGATATTTCTCTGTTAGCTCTGTCGGCATACCACGGAAAATACGAACTACCGCAGTATAGGCAGAGCGCCGCTCTTTTTGAATCATTTCGTCAGATACTTTCTGATTATCTTCAAGCTTCATCAATAAACGATAGCGCCATGCCACCTCAAAGGTTGAACGAAAATCGGCACCTTCAGCAGCACGTGATATATTAATGTAGTGTCCAAGGTTAACGCCACTCCATTTCGGTTCAGCACTACTCACAGCTTCTTCTATAGTCGTACAAAATCCCTCTTCAAACGTCAAATAATCGGCTCGCGGTGTGTTCGTATACAAACCCGTTCCAAGCACTGGCAATTCAGACTTTAGCCCGTTCATAGCTCGACCGCCATGACCCCGGCCTTCATGCAAAAATTTCTGAAACAGTATATCAGGCGAGATAATCGGTGCACGCTTACCGCCTACTTTCACCGACATCAACGATGATTCCCATGATAACGACGCTGCGTCAGGATCAAGCAAAACGCCGACACCAGCCTCATTCTCCGGGTCCATATAACGAAATGCAATCTCATATGCTTCGACAATATCTTCCGGCGTCGCAACGTAGCCCTCGCCATAGTCTTCTACTTTATCGTCCCACCATTCACGAAATAGCGCCTCTAGATCAGCATTCTGTTCAAGAATAATCTCGCCTGCCCACGCAAGTGATGGATGACTGAAGTCTGGTAGGCTCTCCGCCTTTTCCGGGCGTGACAAAGGAGGTATGTAACTATTGCCCCACGAAAATCCGTCATTCAAGTCCTTATATAATTGCTGAGCCGAGGACGAAAGCTGCTTGCCGTCAAGCTGCGACCAAATTTCACTATATGCTGCATCGCGGACTGTTTCGTCCGGAACACCGTATAATTGCTCTCCAAGTTCGCGTGCAGACTCTACTAATTCGCGTACATCCTCTTCAGATCCACTCTCGTTAACAACAAAATCAAGCCGACTAAGCAGCTTAATATACTCCATTTCAGCAGCACGAAACTCAAGCGATGTTGCAATAATGTCAGCCTTTTGTTCATCCGGCTCCAGTTGTTTCACCTTCTCAATCGCATCGTAAAGATTCAAAATACCTTGATCCATATCTGCAACATTACGCAGCTGCGAGTATGTTAAGCGTGGATTCCGTATCTCATTCGTCAGAAAAGCTGTTCTTTGGGCGGTCGCATCATTTTTTAGTTTTTCATACGATTGAAAACCAGCTTCAGGCAGGTTCTTTGGATTAACAATTTCTCTTGTCGATCGCGTTCGTTCAGCAGTTGGAGTATTTTCATGATTCATGTATTATATTTTATAATATTTATATAATTATGTCAATGTTATACTCCTCCATTCCACCCCCAACTGCACCACTCACTAAAAAACATCTCTGCGTTTCGTTAGAATAAGTTGTACCAACCAACTAATCCAACAAAGGAGGCAGAGATGTACTCTCATCTTACCAAACAACAACGCATAGAGTTCGGTGTATTGCACCGAACAGGGTTCAGTATGCGAGCAGCCGCTCGCATACTGGCCGTGCACCACACCACCCTGAGTCGCGAGTTCCGACGTCACCAAAGCACTCGCCCCCATACCATCTCGTTGTACCATGCAGGGGATGCGCAGAGACAAACAAACGCTCGAAGACGAGCGGCCAACCAACGTTTCCACAAGATCGTGAAAGGCTCACCACTCGCGCTCCTCATAGAGAAGAAGCTTTCTCTATTAAAATGGGCACCGGAGCAGATTGCTGGCTGGTTGAAGACGCACAGGCCACGCCTGTATGTCTGTGCCCAAACCATCTACACGTGGATCCATACCAAAAGAAAGGATCTGAGACAGTATCTCCACTGCCTGAAGCGTACGTTACGTCGTACAAGGCAAGCCGCACGGCGTGAACAGAAGCGAGCACTGCTCGCTGCTGTTCGCCACATCTCCCAGCGACCTGCTTCTATCCACCAACGAAAACGCTATGGCCATTGGGAGGGTGATACGATCCATGGTGCTGGCAAGAGTGGGTACATTGCTACCTTCGTGGAACGCAAGAGTGGCTATCTTTTGGCGGCACTGCTTCCAAAAGAGCAGTTCAGTGCCCGTGGCTTTGCCGAAGCTGCCAGACGGTGCCTCGAGCGGATACCACCCCCCTACCGCAAAACCCTAACATTAGACAATGGCCCCGAAAACAAGCTTCCCGAGCGGATTGAACAAAATACTGGAATGAAGGTGTACTATGCCACCCCTTACCATTCCTGGGAACGAGGTACCAACGAAAATACTAATGGACTACTTCGTTATTTCTTTCCGAAGAAGAGCAGCTTCGCTGCTCTCACCCAGGAAGATATTGACACGGCAGTCCAGCTCCTGAATACTAGACCACGGAAACGACTGAACTGGCGAACACCGAAACAGATGCTACGGATGTAGGTGGTGCGGTTTGGAATGGAGGCTACGACTGCACCTTCATACTGCTTCATTCCAACGTCGATAGCAACACCTTCTATTTTTCTTCATTATCGCTACCATGACATATCACAATCTCAATCGCCAACACACCGTATCTCGCCTGATCTTCAGCCGTATAGTACTTATTATATTCATCTGCCGCTTCTTGTGCTGAACGCGCAGACGGTATGACGCGCTGATAGCCTTCGGCAGTCACCATTGCAAGAAATGAGCTATAGCAACGTACGGCCACAACTTTGACACATGCCGCACGAGGTTCGCCATCGTGAAGAACGCCAAGTTTGTCGCGATAATCTCGGCGCAACCATATGCGATCGCCTGGAGTATACTCGGCAAACTTTCCCTTTCGAAGCCTTCCTTCTACTGTTTTACGACCCGAAATAATGTCATCAAGCAAACTCGATTCACGACCAGATTCCCATACATTCATACAACTAGTTTACAGTAGGCCACCTAGAAAATCTATTTGCACAAGATAGGCTATCTGTCCACGACTAATAACGTGTGGTGCTTAAGACTCTGATTCTTTCGCTTCCCAAATATGCGACGCGTTATCGGAATCAATCGCGGAGTTTATCCGAAGGCTGCGCCTTAATGTGCGACGGCAGGTGTTGTTCTGTCGATTCTTTATACACTTCGGGAGACGCACAAACACTTACCGTATAGGTGGTGCTGTCACGACTAGCACGCATCGTGAGCGGTCCGCTACAGGCGGCGCCGAGATCTTTCATCTCATGCGTTAACTCACCTATCTCCTTATCGCTTTGATCGAGTGAATCAGCGATCGACGAGCGAACCGACCACATAACAGCCTCTGCAATTTCAGCTGGAATATTTTTGGCAACCGCCTCATTGAAAGACTCTCCATCCTCACCAGTGAAACTTTCTGCCATACTCATCTTCAGACGTTTTTCAATCAACGCTTTTGCGAGCGCTTTTCCCATATGACATTGAACGCTACAGCGAGAACACGCCTCAGGCGTTGCCTCTGAAACTTGGCGTTCAACTTCTTCTGGAATGTGAGCATTCCGTCGTACATTGATTCACGATTCATAATATCTATAATACCATATTACCGTTATTTTGTAAATATTCACGCATGCCGAGTATACCCTCATATCACGTATCTAGTACCAGCCCCTGTTAGATTTCTGTAATTAATCACCTAGAATCTTAGCGCTTTAGCCTTTCCCTATAGGACTATCGTGAAATAGAATTGTGTGTTATAATAAAAATAGTTCGATGTCCCATTCGAACTCCGTCGAGAGTAGGAGTCAGAAATGGCTGGAGCAAGCAAGTCGGGAACGAAGAACGCGAAGGCTCGCAAGAAGTTCAAGCACCCGAAGCCGCCTCATGGGCGCGGACGCAAGGGCGCAAACAGCGCCAAGGGAGGAAAGAAGTCGTAACAACTCGACTTCCCATCCTCCGGTCCCCGAGAGCATTGCGCTCTCGGGGACATTTTCACAGGTTATCTATGCCTAGGTAGTGCAACTACATTACTGACATATCCATCCGATGGCCCTATATGCTGTCTGGACGTGAATCTACCCTCAGGATTACTTTTATTGTAAATGTGTATGTCACCATTTCGGGTTTGACGACTATTGACTACTGATCCACCTCTAAAAATGCCCGTAATCTGTTCTTCGTCGAGTTCCTCTAGAAGGGCACGCATCCCTAGCATGATATATCCATGCGATACGATTACAATATTTGGCTTATCCTCTTCTTTAAGCCTGTCGACCACGGGTGATATCCTTTCTAGCATCGTTTCAAGCGGCTCGACACGCTCGTTAAAGGTATCGCGCATGGCAATCCGACGAGCTTCTTTCTCGCTAGAGGCCGAACGTACCGCCTCACGTATATCCATGTAGGACACATTCACAGTCCTTCTTTCATATAGCGAATCTACCACTTTAGACACAGCAATCAGACCTAGATGCGAAGCTGTTTCTCTTGCTCGTGAGAGTGGAGATGTCCATATCTCACAATTACCACTATCCAGGCCGACCGCGCGTAGATAGGCGCCAGTTTGGACGCTCTGAGCTCGTCCTACTTCAGTTAGATTCCAATCATCTGCATCCCAGTCTATGTCTTGGATTGTTCGCTCATTGGCTGAATTTTCGCGGCAATCATCCTCTATGACGTTACCCTCGGATTGCCCGTGGCGCACCAAAAAAGCCCTCTCAAGCACTTAGTAACTCCGGGATCTCAAGGCTTATTTTTGTACCGTCCTGTTTTGCTGCACGCAATAGGTCGTCAATTGTCGCATCAAAATAGTTATCACGCGATTTACTCATCTTGTTTCCATCGACGCCCAAGAGAATCGGCGAAAAAATCATATCCAGCTTAGGAGGCTGCTCGTTGAAGAAGTATTTGTATAGTGCGCGACGGACTTCTACGTCGCCCTCGGCGAGATGATCTCCACCGCTGAGTGAGTGTGTAAACCCAAGCGCTTTCCACCGCGCTGCAAATAAGGGCTTGTGGTGTAGCCAATACATGAAGTCTTCGTATCTACCTGATGCTGCATGACCACAGGTGGAGCAACTCACCGATAAGGTATCGTCTTGTATCTGCGTATTGGTGTTTGCATTATGACAAATTGGGCAGACGGATGCAGCAAACATAGTTAAAGAACCGTCCGTTGCTTTACTGGTGGTGTGAAGCATTAGCTGTTTAATTTCATCTGCGTGCATTAACGTCTGTAGTACTACGGTTTTCATTGCATCCGTATTGTGTAGGTCGGAATTGAAGAACGGTTTTACGGTAACATCAGGAAAACGACGGGTAATTTCGGCCATCTCCTCGATGATTCTTCCACCCCAAAAAGGCGCAGTTAGCGTTTTATTGTCAGATTCTTTGGCATATTGAATCGTGACGTCAAGAGGCTTAACGTCATAAGTGTATTCATAAATATTTGTACCGACAAGGACGCGCTGCTCCCAGTCATTCAGCGAAAGGAGGAATGTAAACCGCGGGCTCTTGCCTAAGTGCTGAAGTTCTTCGCAAATAAGGATTGGGTATACTATGATTGCCAGTTTATTGCCAGCATGTAACTCATAGGGCCGTATACCTATATGGATCGATTCGTCGCCATTGAGAGTCTTTGCTAGAGTAGCAATCCCGGGTAGACCTGTATAAACATTAGATTCTGTCATAACCACTCTCCATTATACTAAATACTCGCTTACTTATATTTGTTGTCAGCTGGAGGCGTCGTGGATCGATAGGTTTTGCGGTTTCGTAAAGCCTAACATAGTCGTTGATAACATTTGACCAGTCTCGACTTTCGGCGAATACCTTACCATTGCGAACAAGCCGCTGTGTCAAAGTTTGATCATTTAGCACAGTATGAAGAGCTTGTGCAAGCTCACCACTATCACCAGGCTTCACTAGCAGGGCCGCGTCTTCGGTGGTGTACTCGCGGATACCGCCGACATTAGACGCAATCAGAGGGCAGCCGACAGCGTTAGCTTCAGTATTGACGAGCCCTCCTGCCTCGGCAGTTGACGGCACGACTGTCGCCTCAGCCCCTTTTAACATTCCAAGGGCGAGATCAAGTCCAATGCTTCCCATAAAATGAACCCGCTTCGAAAGCCTAAGCTTATCAACTTGCATCTCAAGAGCATGACGCTCTAAGCCGTCTCCAGCAATTACGAGGTCAGCCCTCGTATCTGGGTAGTCATGCAGTAGTTTTGCATAGGCGTCAATCAGAACATCAATTCCTTTACTAGCCTCAAGTCTACGAAGTGACATGATATACGGAGAGTCGACGGCTTCGGGCTGCGCGACAGGCAGGCTGCTGTAATGACGATAGTCTATGCCTGCAACCATTACATCGATTTTACCCTTATACATTGGCAGGGCATCGATTGTATAATCGCGCGTAGCTTCCGAAACAGCAGTGTGTTGGTACATGTTGTGGTACGCATCCGGCATATAACTATGGCCTTCCTGCCACAATCTTTCGCTCTCTTGGTTATTTGGATTCGGCACCTCTAGGCCACAAATACTCGAGACGACTGGTTTTTGATGAATCGCTCCAAGAATAGCTGAGAACATAGGCAACGGACGGCGCATGCCGACAACATGGATGATGTCAGCTTCGTTCACTAGACTTTCGCCGTTATGATGAAGATAGTATGCAGTATTGATGATAGAGTTCTCATCGTAACCGGCAGGAATACGGTCAACACTGACGCCTTCAATTACGTCGCTGGGCGGCAGCTCAGCTGGCCATTGCTTTGTGAGCACATCGAGAGAGTGACCCTCGTCTTCGAGCGCGCCCTTCATTTCACGCACCATTGTTTCAATCCCACCGACATGTGGCGCATAAAGCGACGTGTGTGCATTGACTCTCATGATAGTTTGACTTTCTTTGCAATAATCACAATTTGTCCCGTATCCTCGGTTGCTGCCTCGCCTGTATTATAGTCGATATAACGAACGTGGCTCTCAAATCCTGCGTCTTCTAGTAAACTTACAATCTCCTCTGTATGGAAGATATGAGATACAGTTTTAACTTTACGTTCACCTACCTGATGCGTAGTAGTAAAGTCGCCAGTATGCTCTGGCATGCCGGTGAGTACAGCCTGTCGATTCCGGCGCGCATTTTCTTCGCCATATTGTGCAGCATTAAACTGATTATTCACATCTAGAATTAGTACGCCATCGTCATGAAGTAGTTCGGCAACATTTTTCAGCGCTGTGGCACGCTCCTCACTTTTTATGTGGCCAAGGACATTCCACAGTAGCAATGCCGCGTCCGATTGGTAGTGCGTTGCGTCAAACTCTTTGGAGCTTATATCTTCACGATGCGAGTCTGGATTAATCTTTGTAGCCTGATCAACCATGCCCTGAGAAGCATCGATAGAAGTAACTCGCTTATTTGATCGTGAAGCTATCTTGACTCCACGTACCCCATCACCGCATCCAATATCGATTATGCGATCGCCCTGTATTCGACTCAGCTCTTCAATGACAATTGCGTCAACTGAGTCTAAATATTTTTGGCGTTCGGCACGAGTTACACTGTAGGACTCTGATAGTTCAGAGTAAAATCTATCCGACGACAAAGGTGTTGCGCTCATAGAGCGGCGACGTGATACGAGCTCGAGACTATCCATGACACGCTCCACATCCGAGTCTGAAAGGGCTGAATGAAGAGGTATATTTAGAATTCGAGTTGCCACCTCCGCCGTGCCCTCGTCCTTTATGACAGGCTGTGTAGCGCGTATATGCGCGAAATTATAAATAGCAGGCATTGGCGTCTGACGTGCGCCAATACCGAGATCAGATAGCTCGTGCTGCATAGATTCCGCATCTGACGCTGCCCGTGCAATCGCGTAAAATCCAAACCAGCTTCGTGTAGATCTGCTTGGAGTCTCTAGTGGGAGCCCTCTTTCTTCGATAGTATCAATATAGAAATCTGCAATTTGTTGACGACGATCGAGTATTAGGCCGAGGCGTCCAAGTTGGAGTAGCCCGGCGGCGGCCTGAATTTCGGTCATGCGATAATTGAATCCAAGTTTAATTTGGTTAAGCCAATCGGGCGTGTTAAGCCGACCTTGTTCGCGAGCTGCGTGCGCCAAATGAGCTACATCGGCTTGATGTAATTGTAGGGTGCCGCCTTCTCCAAGAGTTGTGATGACTTTATTTTCATGAAAACTATATACGACAGCATCACTATGTTCGCCGATAGCCAAACCTCGTTCTTTTTCTGCGAATGCCTGCGCAGCGTCCTCGATAATACGGACATCGGGAAAGTCCCTCTTTATAGCAGACAGAGCCTCACTGTCCGCTTCGTGGCCGTAAATATAGGGGACAACCACCCCTTGCGTAGATGGATTATCGGCAATTAGGTCGTATACCTTCGGCATATCTAGCTGCAATTGGTCATTGATAGGCCCAAACACGAGCGGAAGTTTCTCTTGCACTAGTACATTCGAAGTGGCGATAAAACTAAGTGGTGAAGTGATTATCTGATCGTTCCCATGCCAATTCATTGCTCGCACGCCAAGATGTAGTGCGGTGGTCCCATTTGAAGTGGCTACTGTATGCTCAACCCCCGTTGTATCCGACAGTGCTTTTTCAAACTCAGGGACAATAAGACCTCTTGTGTACTTATGTGTTTTATTAACCCTCTGAGCAGCGCTACTAACATCATCCTGTGTTATCTCAGGGTGAAACAGCGGTATTTCGCTAGCCACGATAGTGCTCCATAATGAAAGTACAGGCCTCTTCTAGTGTATCGAACCGAACATGCGAATGATAGTTGAGCCAATAGTCCTTCTCGTGACCATGACCGAATATCACCACAAGTTTATCTCTTTCGTGGGCGTATATCACTTCCATGGCAGTGCCTATCATCGAGGCATCGGAAAATGTATCATTAACAAGCAGAATATCCGCATTGCGAATATCTTGTTTGTCGCGGTGTATAGCAATTCGTGGATCGGGCAACGTCTCTTTTGACTCACGACCACGCAGTGCATGAAGAACGGGTATAGCAGGCTCAAGTAGTTCTTTTGCTTTATCGCGCCACCCTAACGAAAGCTCTCTTGGCAAGCCTCGTATTGGCCCCGATAAAAACACCTTACTCATGTCAATGACTATACAATGGACTAGCGGTTTATGCAACCCCGCATCGCGATTGACTAGTGTATAATATTCAATATGAGTCATCAAGCTATATTGTCGGATCTAATTGACAGCCTCCAGAGTGGCAGTGAAGGGTCACTTATTCTGAATTCAAGCTACGATAACATCGTACTTCAAGTGGGCGGTGATGTTTTTAGGTGGAGTATGAATAAGTCGCTTGATGATGTAAGGCGCGAGGCGGACTTTATAAAATACCTCCATAAGAATAGCTTTTGTGCGGCGAAAATAGTTAGAGTTTCAGAAACACGAATAAAGAGCAGGAAGAAGAGCCTGCCTCTCCTTGTCACCTCATATATTCCGCACGACACAGACACCTCGTTTTCCTCAGCAGTACTGCGCCAGGCAGCAGAAGCGCTCTATCATATCCATCAGCTAGGAGAGTTATTCTGTAAAAACAATCAATATGTACAGAAGCGCAAAATTGATGAGCTGCTCAGACAGATGGACAACAGTCTTAAAAAAGGGCTCTCGCCAAACGCAGCTAATAGGTCGCAGGTTCAAGATGATATACGCTGGGCCCTTAACTTCATAGCTCAGGCGCCAATAGACAGCCCTCGGACGATTATCCACAATGACTTTCGACCACAAAATGTATTAACTATTAGTGGCGCCATCGTGGCCGTCATAGACTTCGACTACGCAATCTCGTCCCACGCACCACAGAAAGATGTGGCGCACGCGGCACTAGAGTGGTCATTTCCCGATACGTCAGAAATGCCAGATTTTGATCGCTTCCGTCTATTTGTAGGGACGTATGCCGCAATGGGTAACGAAACCTACGAGGATTATATCGAGCGTGTTAATTTATATGATTGGGTAAAAGTTGCAGCGATGATTGATGCGGCTGGATATTGGCTTCATTCTCCAGAGAATACCACAGAAAGATTTGGATCGTATATGTATAAGAAATTCCGATATTTTCAGGATAATAAAAATGTATAATAAAATAATTTTCTTTGCGAATGACTTTGGGTACGGGCCAACCTCCAATGCACTCTCTATAGCGCGTACGCTCTCGAAACAGGGCTTACAGACCGTACTGGTCACGGCGGGAGAGAATGATTTAATTGCGAGAGCGAGCGGTATTAATATTGAGCACATAGCTAACCTCAGAGATGTTACTGCTATCACAGAGTATCTTAAGTCGCACTCAGATGATCAATCTTTGATTGTGAGTGTTATGAATCGATTCGCCGTCACTGCAGCAAATACGACGGGAAGATTTTGTGTTCTCGTAGACGACCTATACTGGTTTTGGCGTTACGGAGGACGACCAGCTGAGTATGAGAACGCTAATGTGCAGGTGCGTTGCGTCTTGCCGTGGCAGCTAGACTCAGTGAATTCTACCTACAAACTCCGTTATACATGTGTCCAGCCCGATATATCAATCGGGCAAGCTCAAGAGAGGGGCAGCAGCTGGCTTTATTCATTTAACGGACTGCGCACTCCATTCTATACCGAAGAGCATGACATATACGTGTCGTTCATGGGAGTAGTAATAAAGGGGCTTGCGCGTCAGCAGTCTTTAGTCGTGGCGGGTCCGGAATATATACGACCCTTGATAGAACAATTTCTTCCTAAGGATATGCATTATACGCCACTCTCGAAAACAAGATACCTTGAGACCCTTGCTTCAGTAGGGGGCGTGTATTTAAATGGCGGTCTAAATTCATTTGTTGAGGCTGTTATGTCAGATGCACCAGTAAGGATGCTCTTGCCATCTAATCAGAGCCAGTACGGACTGCTTAATGAGATTGCTAATGAAGTCAATGTTTCAATAACGGACGTTTGCCCGCTTTTGTCTGTCATACCCAATCACCAAGACATGCTCGCATTCGCAAATGAACGCGAAGCGATTGACGCGTGGTCAAACAGGCTTCACGAGGTACTCGCGATGGACAGCGCTGAAGAGACCATCTTAAGATCTATGGAAAGCTATAATAATTCGTCGGTAATCAATTGGGGTACGCACTTTACTGAATGGCAAAATGCAGTGAATAACAGCGCCCCCATCAGTGAAGTTGTGCTAGATATAGTGCAAAATTAACTGTGGAGATTTTGGCGTTGCGCACTCGGCATAACTATACGCCCAGTGAGTCCTAGCTGAACCAGGAAATGCGGATCGTGCGAAATCACAAGTAACGTTCCATCGTAATCTATTAATGACTCTACCAGCTTTTCTTGGTACGACGGAGTAAGGTAGCTCGTCGGCTCATCTAGCAGTAGCACATTAGGCTGTCGTGCCATCAAGAGTGCAAGTTGTGCACGCGCCTGAGAGTCCTTATCGGTTAAGTCTCTGGGCTTAATGTCGTAACTCGCACGTTTATTGAATCCCCAAAATGCGAGCGTTCCCATAGCATTAGGATAACTTCGCTCAAGAATTTGGCGCAAAGGTTGATCTTCATCGGGCAGTGAGGTATACGGAGAAAAGTAGCCCATTTCAACACTAGAGCCTTTTTTTGCCTCACCCTCGACTAACATTTCCTCAGTTTGCTCGGCCAACATTTTCATCAATGTACTTTTACCACTACCGTTATTACCTATAATAGCCAAGCGATCACCGCGATATACCTGTAGATCAGGTGCCTCAATGACAGTGCCTTCATTATCAGAGCTGTCGTTTACATAAAGCATCTCAACTTGCTGCAAAGAGAACACATTAGTACCTGATCGATGCCTGGCAGTAAATGAACGAGCCACCTCACGATGCGGTGTTCTTTCGATAAGGATTTTTCCTGGCATTGCATCATATTCTGCCTGCATGCGTTCAAGCTTTGATCGCTGAGCCCGAAGTACTTGAGCCATGTCGTCGGTTCTTTTCGCTGCTGGTCCAAAGAAGTCTCGTATTTTTACCTTAAGCTCTTGAATATCCTCTTTTTTGCGGGTTGCCTCATCGGTCCAGTTGTCAATTAATTTTTGCCGCTCTTCTTGGTAGTTAGTTAGGCCTGTCCCGATGTTAAGAGTTAGTTTGCTATCCAATATTTCTACAACACGGTCTGCTGTAGCTTCGGCGAAGCTCATGTCTGATGTCGCTATGATCATGGATGTGTCTGACTGACTAATGTAGTCTGTAAGCCATTGCTTTGATCTAACGTCGAGATGAACTGAAGGGTCATCCATAACTACGATGTTGGCTTGCGAGTACAGGGATCGCCCAATTATTGCTTTTGATATTTGTCCACTGCTCATATCTTCTAGTTTCGTGTCAAGAGTGATGATATCGTGGTCACTTGACGCCAAGCGTAGTCCTTGGATAATTTGACTGATATCCCTTTCTGCATTCCACCCATCCGCATTTTGAAATGCATCTTGAAGCTCCCCTGCAGACTTAATTGCTGCTTCGTCGCCTTCCGCGGCAAGTTGCCATAACTCGTCTAATTGTTGTTCGACGCCGCTTATACCTCGCGCGGAAAGAAAGAAGTCACGCAATGTTAACTCGGGATTGATTTCGTCAGTCAGAGACGGCGTTATATATTCAATTCGAGCATCTTTTGGTAGATTAATATCGGCACTGCTATCACCTTGGATGTGTGCTATGTCACTAATCAATTCGCGCCTAGCAAGGACGTTATCACCTATAACCACAGTCGTGGTGCCAGGTTGAATCGAGAGACAAAGATTCTCGTAGTGCTGCCCGGAAAGATTATTTATCACTAGACTATTTCTTCCCGTTACTCTGCGCTCGAGAGACTTGATGCTAAGGTGTGCTATCTGCGTGTCGTCAGGGGTAAAAAAACGTTCTTGTTCAGCCGGCTCTATCTTCTTAAATGATTCGGTCATACACTTATTTTAACATTGTATGTACGTAAAATCAAGGGCGTCTCAACAGCAACCTATAGCATTATGCATTCTGACTCATCATCCTTGTCGTTTACCGTCTGCCATAGCTTCGTTGTGTTTGTTGCCGTATCAAGTTGCTCCTGCGTCGTTGTTGCAAACATTATATCGTCAGTAATATCCTTTTCATCGAGCGCTCTTTCGATTTGCCTTGTGAATTTCTTTTGTATTTTGCTGTCCTGGCATACGGCAAGAACAGCCGGCAGAGTGTACTCATCACTTGGCCAATCTCCCTCCTCGGCATAGGTTATGTAGTTGCGAGCCTTGCGTACACTGATAAAGAACGGCTGTGTTTCGTCCCAGAGGTCAAGGAAATAGCGGCGAGGTAGTTCATGCTTTGTGCGAGGCTTGAGGCTGAGGAACAGGTTGGGTGTCCATGCAGGAAAATAGTCGTAGGCGGCCATATCGCTTTTGGTGAACAGTTTGAGCTTGTCGCCATATATGGCTTGTAATCGTAGCGCGAGGTCGGCAAGGTTGAGGCAATGCTGCACGAAATCTTGCGACAGTGTTTTGTTTTTGTAGAGACTTTTTAGCGCCCACTCGTTGACGCTATCGGCTGGTAACTGCCGTGCGCCTTTGGGTGTCAAAAAGTATTCTGCGGCGCGTCCTGCGAGCCTGTATGACGGTTCGTATCGCTTGCTAATATAGCCTTGTTCTTCAAGTATTTGCAGCTTGCTTTGTATGGCTTTATGGGTCGGTTTATCTAGATGTTTTGCGAGTTGTTTACTGGTACTGAAACGATAGGTATAGAGCCACCGTAATACGGTTATTTGTTCTGGGTTTAATGGTCTTCGATACTTGGCTATTGTCATACTTATTGGTCAATCACTTTCTTCTTTATATTTATATATAAAAGGAGAGAAAAAGAAAAGAGAAAAAA
This sequence comes from Saccharimonas sp. (SeqCode), assembly GCA_049293215.1. Taxonomy (GTDB): domain Bacteria; phylum Patescibacteriota; class Saccharimonadia; order Saccharimonadales; family Saccharimonadaceae; genus Saccharimonas. The sequence continues at coordinate 19,300 of JBATSI010000044.1, forward strand.
CAGAGAGAAGAGAGTTTTATAGGTTGGGTATCGGTGGTTAATCTATCTACTCTATAGACGAAAACGACTTTTAACAAATGAGGTATACTAGGCCTATGAGTGACAAAAAGCCTTTAACCGACGAAGAACGACAAGCCTTTATAGATGGCTTGCCCGACGATCAAGTAAATGAGAACGCTGAGCAGGTCTTTAATGACGCTATCGCACGCGCCGCGAAGCCTGTGCAATCAGCACCGGAAAAATCGACGGAAGCTGACGATGATTGTAACGATACACAAACTCATTCAAATAAAGCTGAAGATGTTTCGCACTAATACAGTGATACGTGCCGTCTACTGATCGCTTAAGCTGCGACCAGAAGCCCTCAATCGTATTTGTGTGGACAATGCCGCGTCCGTATTCGCCTACGCTGTGATTGACGCTATCGTGGTAGTAGCCTATGCGGTGGAGCGTTTTGTACACGCCTGCTTGGTCGCTATAGATTGTCGTGCCAGGCTCGATAGTATCGCGCAAACGAGACAGCAGCACACGAGCGCCAGCGCTTTTGACGTGTTCGGCTTTTACGCTGCCACCACGCTCGACCATACCAAAGACTACTTCCTTATTAGCAAAGCCAGAGCCGCTGCCTTTATTGCGGCCGCCAATGTATGTTTCGTCGGTTTCGACAACGCCAGATAGCGGCCTGTCGCCTTGTACCATGAGTGCGCGGACTTGCTTGGCCATGCGCCATGCGGTCTTATATGTAACGCCTGTGTGTCGTTCGACTTCTTTAGCCGATACGCCGTTTTTGGAAACAGAGAACAAGTAAATGACATAGAACCAGTCGTGCAGGGAGGTAGACGACTTGTGGAAGATAGTGTTAGCGAGGGGGCTTATCTGGTGGCCGCAATCTTTGCAGCTATACACCTTTTTACTACGAATACGGTAGTATTTAGGCTCGATAACGCCGCAGTGGTGGCAGGCCTCCATATTGCCGTAGGCTTGCTCAAACATATAGTCCAGACAGGCGTCATCATCTGGGAATAGTTCGTTAAATTGTTTGACCGTAAACTCGTTCATATTCATGTTTCCCTCCATACTTCTATTGTATTACAGAGGTTACGTGATGTCAAGGGATACTCGGCTCACGCATTTGCTGCTTCAGCCGGCGCTCAAGAGCAATAGAGTCAAAACATATCACCCACTATCATTAAACGCCTTCTGGAAATCCCCAGAAGGCGTTTGTCACCCTTTTAGGCGCTATAGTATCCTTTATTTTTTGTCGTCTGTCTTGTCCTTGATCTTATCAAGGACTTCGTTGACTTTTTCTCCTACAGCATCTTTTACTTCTTCGGCTTTATCTTTGAGGTTTCCAACGATCTGTTCAACGTTGCCTTTTGCCTCAAGCTCTTCATCGCCTGTTACCTTGCCAGCCACCTCTTTTGCTGTGCCTGAAATTTTGTCACCTAGTCCACTCATGGAATGCTCCTTTCGTTACTGGTTATGTATTTCTATTATATCATTTGTGCTCAAGAAGGCGAGATACGCCGCAAAACCACCCAACATGTGTTATAGTAGTCTAAGTAGAAAAGGAGAATCATGGCAAAACATCGAAATTGGCATAGCGCCGATATCAAGAGAGCGCGCCGAAAAAAGCTACGAGCAGAAAAGCGTAAATCTCAAAGGATATAATCAAATAGCTTCCACGACGGAAGCTATTTTATATACGAATCTTCAAACGTTACCACACATTCATGGACGCTATCAAGAATGTAGACATCAGGATCACCCCTATCCTGTCCGTCACAGATAATCTGCTCGGCTTTTTCGATAAGTTTTTTGGGGTGTTGAAGGATCAGCTCGCAAGCCATTGATAATAGCAATATACATCAATCGCTCCTCGCTATCGCGTTGCCAATCGTCAATTGCGACAACCAACGCAAGCGCTTCTTGTCCAACAGCTATCGATGTTTTGTGCCGCTCTTCGCTTGAACGCCTAAACCGCTCCGTCGCATCTATCACCTGTCCATCTTTCATGTAGTATATCGTATCACGCCCACAAGTGGCGCCCAAACATGAGCGAAATTATGCGGCTTCGGGACCTGGAATGGAGACCAAACAGATTGTTTTTCCTTGTATGTTATCATTCGCGGTATATCCCGTTGTTGAAAAAGTATTCGCGCCCCACCCTGCAGCAACATTTGAAAGTCCGCAAGATTGAGAATTGCCATTGAGAAAATATATTATAAGAGCGGGAAGAGAGACACCGTTGTATTCCCGCGATGCACCATATGTATATGTAATACCGTATCTCGTACTGCCAAAAACTGGTACGCTACGAGGCAATGATCCAACAGTTTTCATATTATTATCGAACATATCATTTTTTCCGACTATATCATCAATGGCACACCCCGAATCAATTGTGATACAGCTAGACCCCCCTAGGCGCGGGTAGGTGCCTGTTGTTGCTATATACGCCTGCACCATCTTCAGCGATTGACTTGCTGCATTAATAATCGCCGTATTGTTTGCGCGTTGTTGTATACCGTTGTAGCTCACAATAGAGATTGCAGCCAATATGGCAACGACGACGATCACGATGAGGAGCTCTACGATCGTAAAGCCACGTTTGCTTGTATGATGTGTTTGTGTGATAGGTAAAGGATGATGATAATGATAAGTATTGCTCATGCTTACATTTAATCACCCCCCCAGGGATGTCAAGGATTTTGAGAAAAGTAGCGAATCGCGCTACTACCTGCTACCATATAGCTATGAAGAAAACACAAAAAACGACACCATACGCACTTCGTTTCACGCATGCATTCGCTTCGTTAGGATACCTCTTTGTTCTGCTTCTCTGGGCATGGGTGTTTCTTATGTTTTCTTATCAATTCATGACCGATGACAATTCTCCTATCTTGCCCGCTCACTCATCAACCGCGCAAACTGTTCAACCAATTGGATTCTCGCTACCAGAGCCGCTCGTCGTTATGCTAAGTATTGCGATTACTGTCGCTGTGATTATTCTTAGTATTTACCTTATCATTACGCTTCCTCGAAATGTCGCAAAGAGTGGCTCGAAAATTGTACAAAAAACAGCTACTGCGACGATACCAATCATCACAAAACATCAAAAAATAAGCGAGAAAAAGCGTCTTGTCCTTGGCGTGCGTCTTGTGGCAGGCCTTAAAGCACTCGCCTGCATTCTCCCTGTCCTGCTCATGACAATACTGCCCATTCAAGCGCCACTCGATACGTTTGTCGCACAAATTATCGCACTATTTTGTAGTATTGTTGCCGCAATAAGCTTCCTCGTCCAATACATACTTGCGCGTCTCTGCAACGTATCGCTCAAGCTTCTATGGTAATCTACGCTTTTGGCTGAACGATGTCCGCTTTGTGAATAAGCTTTTGAACAGGTAGTTCAGATTCAGGGCTAAAGCGATACTCAAGAAGTTGTCCAAAAGGCATTTCTACGGTTCCGATATTATCATCAGAAACGCCGTCGAGATATTTCATAAGGGCACGAATCGTATTGCCATGCGAGACGACGAGCACGCATTCACCAGACTGAAGTCGCGGAAGAATCTCCTTCTTAAAGTACGGAATAACGCGAGCATATACATCCTTAAGCGTCTCTCCTCTTGGCACTGGATAATCCCAGCCACGACGGATACCATTAAAGGCCTCTTCGCCGATTTCGTCTTTGACTTCCCATTTGTTTTTTCCTGTTAAATCACCATAATCACGCTCGTTTAGCGCTGGAGCGTGAATCACCGATGAGTCATGTGAACGAATCGGTTTTCCTGCCCCCTCCATGAGCGCATCAAGTGTCTCATGCGTACGCTTTAACGCAGACGTGTATACTGCATCGATTGTTTTATCCTGCAAGAAGCGCCCAAGCTGCTTTGTATCCTCTTTTCCCTTGTCGGTCAGACCAACATCCGTCCAGCCCGTCCATTTTCCCAATAAATTCCATTCGCTTTCGCCGTGTCGGCTAATAATAAGTATTCCCTGTTTTGTCATAGTTTTATTATACTACGCCCACAAAAGACTCTGCAGTATCGCGCTAAAGTTGTTATAATAGAAGTATGCAAGAATTATCTATTTCAACAATCAAAGCAAGACAAATTTTAGACTCTCGCGGCAACCCAACGGTTGAAGCGGACGTCGTACTACACGACGGTACCTGCGGTCGAGCGGCTGTGCCGAGTGGTGCAAGCACCGGTAGCGGCGAAGCACTTGAACTACGCGACGGCGACAAGGCCTATGGCGGCAAAGGCGTCCTCAAGGCGGTCAATAATGTGAACGAGATCATCGCACCAGCACTTATCGGCAAGGATGCAAGCAACCAACGCGCTATCGACGAAGCGATGTTTGCACTTGACGGCACCGAGAACAAATCAAATCTTGGCGCCAATGCTATTCTAGCCGTGAGCCTTGCAACCGCAAAAGCCGTTGCCCGCGCAAAAAATCTCCCTTTGTGGCGGTACATTGCGACAATCACTGAGAGTAATGCAAACCTTCCGCTTCCAATGATGAACATCATGAACGGTGGCGCTCATGCCGCGTTTGCGACCGACATTCAGGAATATATGATTATCTGCAAAGGCGCAACGACATTCCCTGAAGCGATACAAATGGGCGCAGAAGTCTTTCACGCGCTCGCAAAAGTGCTCAAGGCACATGGATATCCTACGACCGTCGGAGACGAGGGCGGCTATGCACCACGCGTGCAGCATGGTAACCGAGAGCCACTTGAGCTCATCAGTGAAGCAGTTACCGCTGCTGGCTACGAGCTTGGAAAAGATATCGTCTTTGCCATGGACGCCGCATCGAGTGAGTTTTATCGCAATGACACCTATGAACTCGCACGGGAAGATAAGCACTTTAGCAGCGCCGAAATGGTCGACTGGCTGGAATCACTCGTCAACGAATTTCCTATCGTGTCCATCGAAGACGGACTTGCCGAGAGCGACTGGGAGGGCTGGAAGCTATTGCAGGAACGTATTGGAGACAGAGTGCAGCTCGTCGGCGATGACCTACTCGTCACAAATACAAAGCTCCTCAAACGCGCCATCGATGAGCATGCAGCGAACGCAATCCTTATCAAGCCAAACCAAATCGGTTCATTATCTGAAACAATCGATGCTGTCAGCATGGCAAAAGCCGCAGGGTTTCGCAATATCATGAGCCACCGCTCAGGAGAGACCGAAGACACCACAATCAGTCACCTAGCAGTTGGCCTTGGTTGTGGCCAAATAAAGACTGGATCCCTCAGTCGAACTGATCGTGTCGCAAAATACAACGAGCTGCTTCGTATCACCGAAGATGATTCTGCACTGACGCTCGCCCGCCCGTTTGACGTGTAGTGTGTAGCCTACACAAATGCTATAATAGTCCCCAGTAGGGGACTATTTATTATATGCTTCATATTGAGAAAAAAGGACACAATCCGCGTCGCGCTGCAATAGGCGTTGGCGCCTTCGCTTTACTTATCGTGGGTAGCTATACCCTCGTAAATGTATTGTCTCCAACACTTGCGCCAATCCTTGCGCCAACAACAGTTGACGTCCACGCGCTCGCTCAACCATCGCGCAGCAAGAATCAGGTAGTCATTCCGAAACTGGGATTGCAAATCAGTTACGCATCCGGCGATGAATCTGTACTTGATCGTGGCGCTTGGTGGCGATATCCAGAGAGAGGCAGCCCTGCAAATGGTGGTAATTTTATCATTGCAGCACATCGCTTTTCTATTCAGCCAACACCTGGTGGCACCATTGAAAAATCACCTTTTTATCATATCGATAAACTAGTTATTGGCGACCAAATTGTCACCGACTACAACGGTAAACGCTACGTATACGAAGTTGAAAAAATATTTGACGTCAAGCCGAGCCAAACTGAAATCGAGGCACCAAGTAGTGAGGCAAAACTCACACTTTATAGCTGTGAGCTTGGCGGAAGTGATGCTGGAAGAGTTGTCGTTGTCGCCAAAAAACTTGGCGAAGCAACGACAACAGATTAACTACTTATTTTGCAAATTCAATCGCACGAGTTTCACGGATAACGTTAACTTTAATCGTTCCAGGATATTGCATTGTACTCTCGATTTTTGTTGCTATATCTCGAGCAAGCTTGATAGCACTTAAATCATCAATGGATTCTGGTCGTACAATCACACGGACTTCGCGGCCGGCACTAATTGCGTACGCCTTGTCAATTCCCTTGAAGCTCGTCGCAACATTTTCGAGATCACGCATACGCTCAACAAAGTTCTCGGCACTAATATTGCGCGCTCCTGGCCGTGCAGCACTCAGCGCGTCACACACGCGAACGATGATAGCTTCTGGTGTCGTTGCCTCGATATCATCATGGTGAGCTTCTATTGCGTGGCAGATCTCTTCGCTGAGGCCTGCTTTTCGTGCAAGCTCTGCACCAATATGGTGGTGCTTGCCTTCCATTTTGTGCGTTACGGCTTTGCCCATGTCGTGAAGAAGTGTCGCAATTTTTACCGTTCGAACATCCGCCCCAACTTCCTCTGCAATCAAACCGCCGACCTGCGCCATTTCTGTACTATGTTTTAATACGTTTTGACCATAACTGGTACGAAATTTCAACTCTCCTACAAGATGTAACAATTCTTTTGGAATACCGGCAACACCGATTTCACGAGCAGCATCTTCACCTGCACGAATCACTTCTTTGTCAATCTGCTTTTCTGCCTTGGCAACTACTTCTTCAATACGTCCCGGGTGAATACGTCCATCCTTCATGAGCATCTCAAGCGCCAATCGTGCCACTTGGCGACGAACGGGATCGAAGCTTGAAAGCACAATCATCCCTGGCGTATCGTCGACGAGAATATCAACGCCCGTCGCTCGCTGCAATGCCTGAATATTGCGTCCTTCTTTACCGATAATGCGACCTTTCATTTCGTCGTCCGGCAGCTTAATCGCTGTTACCGTACGCTCCGCCGTCACTTCACCCGCCATACGCTCCATTGCACTTACCAAAACAAGTTGCGCCTTATCTTCGGCGTCATCCATTGCCTCACGCTGTAGCTTATCAACGAGTCCAACTAAGTCACCTCGAATATCTCGTTCGGTCATTTGCATGAGCTTTTCAGCTGCTTCTTGTTTTTTCAGTCCAGCAATTTTTTCTAGTTTTTCCTGCTGTTTCGTGCGAACGTCGCGAATTTCATTCTTCAATTCATCCACTTCAGTTTCACTTTTGCGCAACTTCTCACTTCGCTTATCGAGCTCATCTAGTTTGCGATCTAGATTTGTTTCGCGCTCCACCAAGCGATTTTCTGTCTTTTGAAGCTCTTTACGTCGCTCTGCCTCAATTCTTAGCGCTTCGTCTTTTGCCTTGAGAATAATATCGCTAGCTTTTCGCTCTGCTTGCGCGACTTCTCTTTCGATAGTGTGCTTTCCACTCACAACCTTTTGGCGATCATAGGCGTATTTTCCACCAATACCAATAGCGATACCGACTATCGCGACGATTCCTTCTATCATATTGTTCCTTTCTTCCGATATGCGTTGTAATTATAACATCAATAAACAATTCATCAGACGCAACCGGTATTATCAACTCGTTAATTAATCAAAAGTCTAGAATAGACTCTTCTATTGTAGCGCGTTTTGTCTAAGAATCACAACTTTTGTGACAGACTTTGCACTTTCTATTTTCGAGGAAGCGTAATATGAGCTTCTGCGCCATATTCCGGCAGCACAATGTGGTCGTTCTCGCCTTTTTTTAGTCGATTCAGCGCCGTCTCTTGCCACGCGTCACCCGTTTCACCAACAATCGCGCACTGCTGTTCATGTGCAATCGTATTTAATACCGTCAATCCAATTCTTAGTCCCGTAAAACTTCCTGGGCCACGGAAAACGCCAATGCCCGTTATATCTGAAAATTGATGATCGTGTTCTGCTAGCACATCCCGTATGTACGCAAGCATATCACGCGCAAGAGTACGCTCTGCCTTCCATTCATAATCATAGCGATGACTCCCATCAACAACACTGCATTGTACAGTGCCTGAAGCGCTGTTCCACAAAATAACCATTAGACCAACTCCCCCAGCAAACGCTGCGATATTTCACCGCCAGCCGTTATGTCCAACGTACGCGCTTCTTCACTTGGACTATGTATAGCTATCGTCACAACGTCACGTGGGAGTACATCTTCAACTATCTGCCCCCATTCAATGACAGTAATCACCTGAGCGTCCGCTAGTGCTTCGCTAAGTTCTGCGCGCATGATACCCGCCTCAGAAAGACGATAAAAATCATAGTGAATAAGCTCAAGTCCGTCGCGAGCGTCGTAACGTCGCGAAATAGTGAATGTAGGGCTTTGTACTGTCTCGTGAATACCAAGTCCTTGCGCGACGCCTTTCGTGAACGTCGTCTTGCCAGCACCAATATCGCCCACAAGGACAAGAACCTCGCCGCCTTGCAACAATTCACCGACACGTTTTCCAAACGCCAGCATCTCGCTAAGCGATGCAACCCTTTTTATCATACTTTCAGTATAGCATAAAGGGACTAGCCAATACTTTCAAAATTAGATACAATAGACATAAGTATTATGCGTATTTCAGACCAAACACTCATCAAGCTGCTCCAGCGAAATCAAATAGCAAACGACGAACAGCTTAAGCCGATGATAGACGAGGCGAGCCAAGCAGGCGTACCGCTACAAAACATCGTCCTCGAAAATCATTTGCTAGATGAGCGTCAGCTTACTAAGCTTTTTGCGGAATACACCGAGATTCCTTTTGTAGAAATCGATCCTCGAGACATTCCTAGTGAGGCGCTGAATAAGATTCCAGAACGTATCGCACGACAGTATAACGCCGTCGTATTCAAAGTCGATGATGATGGCCAAGTGCATCTTGCAATGGATGACCCTGACGACATCCAAGCGGTTAACTTTCTCGAAAAAGAACTTGGCGATACAACAAAAATTTATATCGCATCAAAAAATAATATTCTTGAGTGCCTCGAAAATTATCGCGGTGACGTTGATAAGGAGCTCAAGGAAGTTATTGATATTCAACGAGAAGACGACGGATCAAACCAGTCAGTAACAGAAGCTGATATCGCCGAAGATTCCCCAATTGCTCAGACTGTCAACCTTCTACTCGAATACGCAATTCGCAGTAGTGCCAGCGATATCCATATTGAGCCGCGTGAAGATTTTGTGCAAGTACGCTATCGCATCGATGGTATCCTCAAGGAAGTGAACCGTTTGCCACGAAGTGTTCTTGGCGCACTCGTGAGTCGTATTAAAATTTTATCCAATCTTAAAATCGACGAACGTCGCGTCCCACAAGATGGTCGATTTAAGATAAAGATCGCAGGACGACAATACGCACTTCGTGTTTCGACCCTTCCCGTAAGCGACGGAGAGAAAGTCGTTATGCGTATTCTCGACGAGTCGAACCAGGCGGTGACACTACAACAGCTTGGATACTGGGGCCATTCCTTAGAAGTGATTACACAAGCAATTGCCGAACCAGATGGCATGGTACTCGTCACTGGACCAACTGGATCTGGTAAGTCAACAAGCCTCTTTAGTATCCTTACTATGCTCAATACTCCAGAAGTAAACATCTCCACCATCGAGGATCCTGTAGAATACAAAATACCCGGCGTCAACCAGACGCAAACGAATGTAAAGGCAGGTATGACATTTGCAAGCGGGCTCCGAGCCCTCCTCCGACAAGATCCGAACATCATCATGGTAGGAGAGATTCGTGACGGAGAAACTGCCAATCTTGGCGTTCAGGCAGCCCTCACTGGACACCTTGTCTTTAGTACCCTCCACACAAACAATGCTGCTACCTGCCTTCCTCGTTTACTTGATATGGGTATTGAGCCCTTCCTGATTGCAAGCACCGTCAAGGCTGTTGTCGGACAGCGGCTCGTGCGTCGATTGTGTATGAACTGTCGTCAAAGTTACGCCCCCGACGAAACAGAAACAAGCGAGGTCGTTCGACTCTTTCACCTTACTCAAGGTGAAGACTTTGGCTATATTCATCAGCTTGACAAGCAAGCGACCGAACAAAAGGTTGGCGGCGACACGCCGCTAGGAACCACAGACAATACTATTGCCACTTTGTGGCGCGCCCATCCCGAGGGTTGCGATGAGTGTAATCATACAGGCTACAAGGGTCGTATCGGTATATACGAGGTATTAGGAAATAGTGTTCCTATCCAAAAGATGATTGTCGCAAACGCAACGAGCAATCAGATCCAGGACCAAGCGATTATTGAAGGAATGGTTACAATGCAGACTGATGGCCTTATAAAAGCACTTCGCGGCAATACAACGGTCGAAGAAGTATTGCGGGTAACGAAGGAATAACGTATGCCACAGTTTCGCTACATTGCTATCAACAGCCAAAAAAAATCCATTAGCGGCACAATTGACGCCCCTGATAGATCAAGTGTTATTGCGACGCTCACAAAGCAGGGTGTTCGCCCTATCAGTGTTGAAAATGCGAGCAAGGAAGCAAGCGTAAAACTCTCATTTGGCAAAAGCTTCGGTGGCAATAAGGTAAAGACAGAAGACCTTGTTATGTTCACTCGTCAGCTCAGTGCAATGGTATCTGCCGGCGTACCACTTCTTCGAGCTATTGGGTCACTCCACGACCACACAACAAGTAAGGCGCTCGAAAAAGTAACCGCTAGTCTCACCCAGGACATCGAAGGTGGAGCAACTCTTGCGGATGCTCTCGCAAAACATCCAGATACCTTTAATGACGTCTACGTCAACATGGTGCGAGCCGGTGAAGCGGCTGGAATTCTGGACGACATCCTGAAGAGACTTGCCCTCCAGCAAGAAAAGAATGCAAGCATCCGAAAAAAAGTAAAAAGCGCCATGACATATCCAGTCGTGCTCATGGTTATCACTGTTGTAGCATTTTTCGGGCTCATGATTTTTGTCATTCCTCAAATAGGCAAAATCGTAGAAGGCCTCGGAGGACCAGACGCAAAGCTTCCTGGCATCACTGTATTCATGCTTGGTATGAGCGACTTTATTATCCACTACGGTATTTTTATTGTCATAGCTGTAGTAGCCCTTATTACTTTCTTGAGAAGATATATCAAGACACCAAAAGGGAAATTGCAATTTCACACTATCTTACTCAAGATTCCTAAGGTGAATGACATTATCGAAAAAGTCGCCGTTGCACAATTTGCGCGAACCTTCTCTGCACTCATGGGGTCTGGCGTCGCCGTTCTTGAGGCTTTACATGTTACCTCTCGTGCGGTGGGAAACACCGTATACGGAAATCTTATCAATGAAGCTGCCGAAGAAGTCAAAAACGGCAAAACGCTATCAAGCGTTATCGAAAAAACTCCATTATTTCCTCCTATCGTTGCGCAGATGCTTGCCGTCGGCGAAGAGACAGGACAGACAGACACTGTGCTCATAAAGGTAGCAGACTACTACGAAGAGGAAGTTGACGTCGCTATCGAGAGTGTTAGCTCAATCATAGAACCTATTATGATTGTTATCATGGGTTCGATGGTTGGCCTTATTGCAGCGGCCGTCATGCTTCCAATCTCTGGCATGGCGAATCAGATAAAGGGCTAGCTTTTTCTATGATGCTCATGCTACAATACTACTAGTATTAGGTGGGCATATGTCAAAGTTATTTTATCACACAAAACCACTCATCGGTCTGGATATAAGCCAGACTGGTATTAAAGTGATGTCAATCGATCCGAAACACTGGCTTGTTCGCGGATATGGCTCTCTTGATCTTGACCCTAAAAAGGTACAAGAATCATTGGAAGATCCTGAGAACCTCTATCTTACAGAAAAGATTGGCTCACTTATGAACGACCATCTTATCGGTGATCTTAATAGCGACCAGGTAGTCATCGGCGTGCCAACAAGTCGCACATACTCTCGAACCTTTACTATCCCTACAAAAGAAATCTCTCACCTCGCAAGTGCCGTTGAAGTTGAGGTTGATCAGTATATTCCAATTCCAATGAGTGCACTTTATATCGATTACGAAATCATCGAACAGACAAAAGAACAGTCAACCGTCATCATGTCAGCCGTGCCTCGTCAGCTCATCGATTCCTGCATGAAGGCAGTTGAAGGAGTCAATCTCACTCCAGTTATCATTGAGCCAAATATCAATGCCATTGCACGCGTGCTCGAAGCAACAGAAGAAGGCCATCTCCTTACAATGATTGTCGATATAGGGCCAGCGAGTACTGATATTGCAATCCTCGACAAAGGAGTTGTTCGGCTCACCGGTAGCATCGCGATTGGTGGCAACACATTCACGCTTGCTCTAGCAAAATATCTAGGAACAACTCTTGAAAATGCACACCAGCTAAAGGTGCTCAATGGACTTTCCGCTGGACCACGCCAGGCAAAGATTAGTGCAGCACTCAAGCCAAGCCTTAGCCGTATCAGCAGTGAAATACGCAAAGTGATTCGCTACTACCACGAACGCCTTGGCGACAACAGCAAAATCGAACAACTTCTTATTGTCGGTGGCGGAAGTAACGTTCCAGGCATAGGAGACTTTTTCACAAACGATCTTGTCATGCCTGCTCGCGTTGCAAGCCCGTGGCAAAAACTTGATTTCGGAAAACTCCAACAACCGCACAAACAATTTCGCCCACGATACATCACGGTTGCTGGTCTCGCAAGCCTTAATAGCGAGGATATCTGGAAATGATCAACCTCCTTCCCCCTTCCTACCAAAAAGAATTAGCTGCTTCACGTACTAATACCTTATTGCGACGTTATGTCATACTCCTCTTTGGACTTGTCATTATCATGATGGCCGAGGTTGGTGTTGTGTTTTTCTTCCTCAACACGGTCAAGGTGCAGAATCAAGCAAGGATTGACGAGAACAATCAAAAGACCGCTTCCTACAGCAGTGTAAAAAAAGAGGCCGATGAATTCCGAAATAATCTCACAACCGCAAAGAAAATACTTGGACAACAGGTTTCCTATACGCAGCTCATAAAGCTGCTCTCAGATCTCTTGCCTCCCAATGTCGTTATTGATCAGCTCAGCCTCGACCCCTCAACATTTGGCGTTCCAACAACGCTAAGCGTTCGAGCAAAAGGCTATAACGATGCAATCGTCTTTCGCGCCAAGCTCAATGAATCTGCTATATTCTCTAGTGTTAATTTTCAATCGATTACATTGCAGGAACAAGATACGACAGGATATCCCTATACATCTACTTTTAATGTTACGTTCAAGAAAGGTTTGGGACAGTGAAAAAAGGAGTAAAACTTAACGCCATCCTCCTGCGACGCATTCTTATTGTTTCGCTCATCTTTATCTCACTCTTTGGCATTGGCATCTTCTCGTACAGCTATAGTATTCTCAGCAAGTTTGCCGACGAAACGAGTCAGACAGCCTCACAAGCTGTCGCAAGCGACGACAGTCTATCTGATATTGCAAAGATGGAGACATCCCTCAAAGAGGAGAAAGACGCCGTGGAGCGTGCTTCAAAAATAGTAGCTCAGAGCAAAAGTTATCAATACCAAGACCAGATTATCAGCGACCTCAATGGTTTTGCAAATAAGGCGGGCGTAAAGATTACCGGCATTAGCTTCAATGACGGAAGTGCAGCTTCTAGCTCAAACGCAGCCAGCTCAACATCAACGCCTACCAATTCTTCAGCAACAAGCGCCCCCTCTACAGGGCTCAAGTCAACAACGGCATCAGTTACTATTGAAAATCCCGTCGAATATCGCTCCATCCTCAATTTTATTTATCTTATTGAGCAGAGCCTGACAAAAATGCACATTTCTAGTGTGTCACTTTCACACAGCAGCGACGGACAAGAGGGGGCATCAAGAACAAGCGTCACAAGTGACGCGCTAACCATTGAGGTATATCTACAATAATGAATACTAACTTATCGTTTACCGAGATTAATACTGCTATTGCAAACTTTCTCCATCGCTACCATGTCGTCCTGTTTGCGATCCTTGCCTTTGGCAGCTTATCGGTTGCAACCTATTTGCTCAACCTCACAATAGTCCATTCGACAGAAATCACCCAAACAAACCAATCAACAACATTTGACCAAGATACCATTAATAAAATCAAGCAGCTCAACACTCTTGATGAAGCCGAGCAAGAGAACGTTAACCCTCCGATAAGTGCACGAAATCCTTTTGTTGAGTAGCCTCATAAAAAAGGTTATACTAATAGTATGATACTTCTCGGATCAGCTCTTATTAACTTCCCTGTCATGAGTCTTCAGACTGGTGGTCAAATAGGTACCGCCACCAAGCCACTCATAGATCCGACAAACCTTGCTATTATGGCATATTTCATTGATAGCCCTCTCATAAAACACTCGTCACTGCTGCGCCTTGCCGACGTACGTGAGCTGAGTGATATGGGGTTTATCGTTGATTCAATTGATGAGCTCATCGCCCCAGACGATGTACTGAAAATAAAAACACTCGTCGAGCTTAATTTTGTCATTACTGGTATGTCCGTACGTAATGAGAAAGGAAGCAAGTTGGGCAAAGTAACCGATTACACCCTCGATACGAGCAGTTTTATCATTCAACAGTTGACGGTACATCGACCGCTTTTCCATAGTTTCAATGATACCGAGCTCGTTATTCATCGATCACAGATCATTGAAATAAATGATACTGCTATTATTGTTCACTCTCAGGCAAAAGCCCCTGAGCCAGAACGAAGTCAAGTTGTAAGTAGTTACGTAAATCCCTTTCGTCGATCAAACGCCGCTGAATCAACAGAGCAAAACTAGCCGTTGTCTTCTCGCAGTTTTGCCCGTACATCATCATAACTAAATCCCTGTCGAACAAGATACTGAATTAGCTTCTGCTCGTCAGCATACTTTGTGCGCTTTTTTGCCATTATTTTCTCAAGTTCATCACTATCATTTCTCGCAACATACGCAATAGCCTGCTCGATAATAGTCCCAGCGACACCTTTCGCTCTAAGCTCGGCTATGAGCTTGCGCGTAGAAGTACCTTTTGTGACATTACGATTCTCTACCCACCATACAGCAAACGATTTATCGTCAACATACCCTTTTTGCTGCAATACTCTCAGCACCCTATCCGCAAGCCCAGGAGCGTATCCCTTTTGTATCGTACCGTCTTTTGTACGCCTAGCTAACGTCTTTCTCCTGAGGTACTGTTGCATCTCTTGAAGTGAGTGTGGCCGACGAAGCGCATATTCTAATGCACGGCCATATAGCTTTCCAAATTGCCCCTCTTCTTGCAGTTCCTGCAATGCTTCATCTGATAGCCGCTTTCCTACCTTCACTCCAAGATCAACAACTTGAGATATATCAAGACTAAAGCAGTATTTGCCGTCAATTGATACATTAACTCTATCGCGATTGCGTGCCTGTACCGACAAACTTGTGACTGTGTACATATCAGTTTCTTTCATAAACAAGTATGGATCCGATCCGGCACCTATGCGCTATTGTGTATTATTACACATCTTGCTCTTCAGCTACCTTTTCGCGAACCTTCTTCTCGATGTCTTCAAGATCTTTTGCGTTTTCCTTAAGATGTTTCTTTGTCTGCTCGCGACCTTGTCCGATTTTTGCTCCATTATAATCGAACCACGCACCAGACTTACCAACGATACCATACTGAACGCCAAGATCGAGAACGTCACCCGTTTTTGAAATGCCTTCGTTGTACATAATATCAAACTCTGCCGTGCGGAAAGGAGGGGCGATCTTGTTTTTAACAACCTTTACCCTCGTACGGTTACCAATGATATTTTCGCCTTCTTTAATTTGCCCAATGCGTCGAATATCCGCGCGGACCGATGCGTAGAATTTTAATGCGTTTCCACCTGTTGTGGTTTCTGGGTTTCCAAACATAACACCAATTTTCATGCGGATTTGATTAATAAATATCACCGTCGCTTTGCTCTTGTTGATAATCCCAGTGAGCTTACGCAATGCCTGACTCATAAGCCGCGCCTGCAAGCCCATATGACTATCACCCATATCGCCGTCAATTTCTGCCTGCGGAACCAATGCCGCTACCGAGTCTACCACAATCAAATCGACCGCGTTTGATCGAACAAGTGTTTCTACAATTTCAAGTGCTTGCTCACCATTGTCTGGCTGACTAACGAGAAGATTATCAGTATCGACACCCAGACGCTTCGCATATGCTGGATCGAGCGCGTGTTCTGCGTCGATAAAGGCTGCAGTACCACCTTGTTTTTGTATTTCTGCTATAGCATGCAACGTCAGCGTTGTTTTTCCACTACTCTCAGGCCCATAAATTTCAATAATACGACCTTTCGGATATCCACCGCCAAGAGCGATATCGAGGCTAAGGCTGCCCGACGGGAGCAACTCTACGTCAACTCTTTTTGCCTCACCAAGCTTCATAATCGAACCGTCACCAAATTGCTTAGTAATCTGATCCATTGCGAGGCCCAAAGCTTTAAGTTTTCCCTCATCGGCCGTTGGCTTTTGTGCTAGCGTCTTACTTTCTGATTTCTTTGTCATGAGCTCCCTCTCCTTATATACTTATTATACCAAGAATTTACCATAATACTAACTACCGCTCCCGAGCAATGCTATAATAGAAGATATGAAATTGAAAAAAGGATTTACCGTCATAGAGCTCCTTGTCATCATTGTATTACTAGGAGTTGGAGCATGGCTTTTTGTCAACGAAAAATCATCCGTTGAAGCAACCGAGAGAGATAGCCAGCGAAAAATAGCGATCAATGCTATGTACTACGGACTCGAAGAGGTCTTTTATGAGAAGAACAACTATTACCCAAATACTATAGATAGCAAAACGCTTCGTTCGGTTGATCCAAGCTTGTTTACAGACCCTAACGGTACCGCATGGGGGGATGCATCATCAAATTACCACTATACAGGTATAGGCTGCAACACCAATAACCATTGTAGCGGATATAAGCTTTATGCAACTATGGAAAAAGAAGCCGATTATACAAAAACAAACCGCAATAAAGACTAGTCGTCTTCTTTGCTAGCCTCTCCTACGGGCCGTCCTGTCTTAAATGCCTCAATAGCGTTGTTGAGAATAGCAAGCTGTCGTTTTGGATTTGAGACATAAGAGAATCGATATGTCGTCTCATCACCTTCAGTGCTTAGACGAATAGAACCGTAGTTTAGAATTGACTGTAGCGGCCCGGTCTGATGGAAACTTGCATCTTCTATATTCAATAGGCTCACTGTTTGTTCAGTTCGCGAGAAAAGACTTGTTTGGATTTCCTGGATGACACTTTCATTTGTTAGAAAAAAACTGTTTCTCATATATACCCAAATCGCCGCGTAGCCACCAATCGCAAACAAAAGTATCAGGAGTATTCCCATAAGGAGCACCATGCCGTACAGCCGAGTGGTCAGACCTATCAGTTGGGCAATCTCAGGATAATTGAACATAACGATAAACGTCAGGCTGATAAGCACGCCAGATGTGACAATCGCAGGCACCATACCGATAGGATGCCGACGCACAAAACTAATGATATATTCATGATCGCTCAAATTCAATTCCGGAAACACAGCAACAGACTCCTCGTGTCGACGACGCGTTTCAGGGGACACTTCCGGCGCGCGAGGCTCTACGGCACGCGAAACGTGCACATATTGATGCACTTCGCTCACCTGCCCACTTCGATCGCTTTTCGTTGTTGTTATCGGCGCGGCGTATAATGGCTTACCATCAACATCATATGCAATTGGCTGCACCTTATCTGATTCTATGTGTGGCTGTAAGTCTTCCATCAGCGTTTGGTCTCCCTGGCGTTAGTCAACCCCTCTAAATGCTTTTTTGCTCGTGGTGTCACCTTCCTTCCACGAGGTGTTCGTTCGATAAACCCTAACTGCAGCAAATATGGCTCATAAAAATCTTCAATCGTTGTCGCCTCATCACCAGTCAATGCCGCAATTGTCGTCAACCCTACTGGACGATCACCATAATTATCAAGCATACTCCGTAGAAGAATACGGTCGGCTGGATCAAGCCCTTTTTCGTCAATTTCGAGAAGCTTCAGTGCCTTTGTTGTCGTGTCTACGTCTATAATTCCGTCACCATTAACATCAGCATAGTCGCGCACTCGCTTTAGCAATCTATTCGCAATACGTGGCGTCAACCGTGCTCGTGTACTAAGGAGATCTGATGCCCCAGCATCAATCTTTGTTCCCAAAATAGAAGCTGCCCTTTTTATTATCTGTGCTATCTCACTTGATGTATAAAATTCAAGCCGATAAATGTGTCCAAATCGATCACGAAGTGGCGCCGCCAAACTACCTGTTCGCGTTGTTGCTCCAATAACTGTAAATTTCGGCAGATCAAGCCTAACACTGCGCGCTGCCGGTCCTTTCCCGATAACAATATCAAGCTTATAGTCTTCCATCGCAGAGTACAGCACTTCCTCAACTGCGCGCGACAGCCGATGAATTTCATCGATAAACAGGATATCTCCATCCTGCAGATTCGTCAAAATACTTGCAAGATCACCCGCGCGTTCAATTGCAGGACCGCTTGTCACGCGCAAACCAGCACCCATCTCATTCGCGATAACCGTTGCCATTGTCGTCTTACCAAGCCCAGGAGGACCATAAAGCAATACGTGATCAATCGGCTCGTCACGTTTCTTTGCCGCTTTTATTGCAAGACGTAAGTTCGTCTTTAGTCTTTCTTGTCCAACATAATCTTGAAACGTTTGCGGACGAAGCGTTACCTCAATCTGCCGCTCTTCGCTATCGTCGTCGTGATGACCTGTATCTACAATTCTTTCAATTGCCATACCTTTAGTATAGCGTATTTTGTCTCTTTATGCCGAGAAGTCTCTATATACTATCACTACTGACGGAGTGCCGCCATGACACGCTTATTTGTTGGAAGCGTCGTATCTACCGCCTCAAGTGCCTTTGTCGCATCAGCTAGCGTATAGCCTAGTGCCATCAGTGCCTCAAGCGCTTCATCGGTCGTATTAATCTCTGTTTGTACTAGGTCCTGGCTACGTCCATAGTGTGTTGGTAGCCCAACTTTATCGCTTAAATCAACAACTACTCGTTCTGCAGTTTTCTTGCCTATTCCTGAGGCTTTTTGTATAAATGCACTATCCGCATTTGCAATAGCATTGCGCACTACCTCTGCTTCCGCCAACGACAATATTGCCAGCGCCGCTTTTGGACCAACTCCCTGCACCGTAATCAACATTTCGAAAATCTTCTTTGCTGCAAGTGTCGAAAAGCCAAAGAGCTCTTGCGACTGCTCACGAATATGGTGATACGTGTATAGCTTTATCTCTTGATGTAGCTGGATGGCGTCATAGTCACCCGTTGCAATGCTGATCTCATAACCTACCCCATGTACGTCAACAATAACGCTGCTATTAAACTTCTCGCTTACTGCTCCAAAGATATGGGCGATCATGGCGTTATCGTCCTTGTATTCGCACCGCCATTCGTAGACGACGCGTTTGTGTCAGTAGAAGACGAATTATCATCTGCGTCATCGTCGTCTTTCGCTACACAGTTCGCTGTATCTTTCGAGTATTTTGCACTATCGTACGCGTCTTCATCTATTGTTACCACTTGTTGCGTCGCAATATCACATACGGAAATTTGCTTTGTCTTGCAGTCGGCTTCATTTTTTGAATACTTTGTTGCATCGAAATCATCTTCGTAGATTGATTCCATTTTCTTGCCACTAAGATTACATACTGTTATCTTTGTTCGTACCGTATTACACTGAATCGTTGGTAGCGCCCCTGCCAAGAAATACTCTTTATAAACGCCAGCATTTGCGTTTGTTGCAAGCCCACCATTACTACTACACACATCTCGCTGTACAATCCCATCGGGTATCGAAAAGTTAACATTTGTTCGTCCAGCTAGTAGTTTTGTCATCGTATTGCGCCAAATCGGCCCCGCCATATCAGATCCACCGCTCTTCATGCTTGCATTATCGTTATTTCCTACCCACACGCCTACGACATACTCAGGATTATACCCAATAGTCCACGCGTCACGGTTGTCATTGGTTGTCCCCGTCTTTACTGCCACTGTATGACCGCTAACCGTCAAACTTGAACCAAATATTCCCGCCCTTGCTGCATTGTCAGAGAGAATGCTCGATATAAGATATGCGCCGCCCCTACTAATCGCTTGTTTACTTGCTTCTGTTTGCCAGTCTATCTTGTTATCAAACTTATCTTTTACCTCTGTCACATATATTGGATCGTATTGCTGCCCTCCGTTTGCAAACGCTGCATATGCGTTCGTCATCTGTACGAGGGGTACTTCCGCCGAACCAAGTGCGAGAGATAGCCCGTAGTTTTTGCTCTCATCAATCGTTGTAATGCCTAAGTTTTTTGCTGCTTGAACAGATTTTGATATACCATATTTTTGCATTACCAACACACTTGGTATATTAAGCGACCAGTTAAGCGCCTTACGCGTCGAGACCATGCCATGCCACCTTCGGTCTGCATTGTATGGCGTATATCCTCCGCCAAAATCAGTCAATTTATCGTTATACATGGTTGATGCCGTAATAGCGCCATCGGCAAGGGCGTAAGAATAATAGATCGGCTTAAAGCTTGATCCTGGCTGACGAGCTGTCGTGGCCATATTGACCTTTCCCCAGTCCTTATTGTTATAGTCTGCACTTCCCACGAGTGCACGTACCTGTCCTGTCGTTGGATCCATAATGATGCCGCTTGCGTTACTGCCACCCATTTGATTAATGTAGCTCATTTGCCCGTTTATACTGTCCACAAGCGTTTGCTGCGTAGTAAGATCAAGTGTCGTCTTAACTTGATAGCCCGAACGCATGACTTTCTCATAGCCATACTTGTCACTCAATTGCTTAATAACCATCTCAGCAAAGTGTGGAGCAACAGAGTTAATCGTATCAGCAGACGATGCATAGTGAAGTTCTTCATTGAGTGCTGACTCCTTTTGCTCCTTCGTGATAAACTCATTCGTCACCATGCGCGACAGCACCGTTTCTTGCCGCTGCTTTGCATATGTTGCATTACCGCTAATAGGTGAGTACGCACTTGGTGCCGGTAAGAGACCGACTAACATTGCACTCTCGGCAAGATCAAGATCTTTTGGCTCTTTGCCAA
>JBATSI010000045.1:0-6995 GCA_049293215.1 Saccharimonas sp. (SeqCode)
ATGCCTTGGGGTGGATACAACATGGACGACGCTGTTATTTTGAGCCGACGATTGGTTGAAGACGATAGCCTCACCAGTATCAACATCAAAGACTACACGGTTGAAGTTCGTGAGACAAAACTTGGTCCAGAAATTGTAACTCGTGATATTCCAAACGTGAGCGAGGACAGCCTGCGACATCTTGACGAACACGGTATCGTGCAAGTTGGATCAGAAGTAAAAGCTGGTGATGTATTAGTCGGTAAGATTACACCAAAGGGTGAACAGGAACTTTCTAGCGAAGAGCGTTTGCTGCGAGCTATCTTTGGTGAAAAGGCGAAGGATGTTCGCGATACGTCACAGCGTATGAATAATGCTGGTGGCGGTAAAGTTGTTGATGTTAAGATATTTAGCCGCGAAAATGGGCACGAGCTCAAGACAGGTGTGCTCATGCAAATTCAGATATTTGTTGCACAGCTTCGCAAGATTAGTGTTGGTGACAAAATGGCTGGACGTCACGGAAATAAGGGTGTATGTGCACGTATTATGTCACGCGAAGATATGCCGTATCTTGCCGATGGAACGCCGGTTGATGTTATCTTGAACCCGCTCGGTGTGCCAAGCCGTATGAACCTTGGTCAGCTCTTTGAGACTCACCTTGGAATGGCAGCTAAGGCGCTTGGATACAAGGTAGCAACGCCACCATTTAACGGCGTACCAAGTGAAACGATTAAAGACGAACTTGAGAAGGCTGGGTTTGCTCGAGATGGCAAGAGTCAGCTATTTGACGGTCGCAGTGGTGAGCCATTCGAGGAGCGCACAACTGTTGGTGTGATGCATATGATTAAGCTTCACCACATGGTAAGCGATAAGATCCACGCGCGCTCAACTGGTCCATACACAATGGTGACGCAGCAGCCACTTGGTGGTAAGGCGCAAAACGGTGGACAGCGACTTGGAGAGATGGAGGTGTGGGCGCTTGAAGCATATGGTGCCGCAACAACTCTTCAGGAAATGTTGACAATTAAGTCTGACGATGTCTACGGTCGTGCAAAAGCCTATGAATCTATCATTAAGCACGAGCCAATCACTGGACCAAAACTTCCTGAAAGCTTTAACGTTCTCGTGAAAGAGCTGCAAGGCCTTGGCCTGCGTGTTGACTTACTTGATGAGTCTGACACGGTAGATGCTGAGCAGCTTATCACAACTGGCGGTCCTGCAGACAAGACAGTGCCAAAGCTGGATGACGAAGAGGGTGAGACGTACCTCGATGAGTCTGATGATATAGGACATGTGAGCGAAGATCATGGTATGTCGATTCAAGATATTGATGATGAAGAAGTTGAGATAGAAACAATAAATGAGGAGGAGGCATAAGATGTCACGAGTTGTTGCAAATCACGGTATCGCTGATTTTGACGCTGTGCGTCTTGCCGTAGCCAGTCCAGAAGATGTTCTGAAGTGGAGTTATGGCGAGGTGACAAAGCCTGAGACGATTAACTATCGTACGCAAAAGCCAGAGCGTGACGGATTATTCTGTGAACGAATCTTTGGTCCAGTTAAGGATATCAATCCACATGACAGCAAGCTAAAGGGTGTTCGAAGCCGCGAAGCTGCTGTAGATAAGAACGGTGAGCTCGTGACGAAATCGATTGTTCGTCGTGAACGAATGGGCCATATCTCGCTTGCGTCACCTGTTGCGCACATATGGTTTATGCGGGGAACACCAAGCGCAATGAGTCTTATTCTCGGTGTGACAGTGCGCAATCTTGAGCGAATTGCTTACTTTGCGACGTATGTCATCTTGGACGTTGACACCGAAAAAAGAGATCAATTCTTGGCTGATCTTGAGGCCGAGACTGATGCAGGACGAGCTGCAATCAAGATTCGTTATGAACGCGACGCTGGTGCTGAAAACGCTGACGTCAAAGCGCTTGCCGAGGCTCAATCCCGTGAAATAGAAGAGCTCGAAGCGAAGTATTCAGTAAAGAAGACGCAGCTTGAGAGTTTGCAAAAGCGAGCGATGTTGAGCGAGACGGATTATCGAAATCTTCCAGAAGAATATGAGGAGATCATCACAGTTGGTATGGGTGGTGAAGCCCTTAAGGCACTTCTTGATGAAGTTGATCTCAATCAGCTGATTGCCTCACTTCAAGAAGAAGTAGAGTCTGCAAAGGGACAGCGAGAAAAGAAGTTGCTCAAACGCCTTAAGGTGCTTGAAGGCATGCAAGCGGCTGGCATTAAGCCATCAAGCTTGTGTGTAACGGTGCTTCCTGTCATTCCTCCAGATCTTCGTCCAATGGTTGCGCTGAGTGGTGGTCGTTTTGCGACAAGCGACTTGAACGATCTGTATCGTCGCGTAATCAACCGTAACAATCGACTAAAGAAGCTTATTGAGCTAAATGCACCTGAGGTTATTCAGCGAAACGAAAAGCGAATGCTTCAAGAAGCAGTCGATAGTTTGATTGATAACTCAGCAACTCGTGGCGGTCGTGCGGTAAACGCAACTGGCGGACGTCGACGACTGAAGAGTATTAGTGATATGCTCAAGGGTAAGTCGGGTCGTTTTCGTCAGAACTTGCTTGGAAAGCGTGTTGACTATAGCGGTCGCTCGGTTATCGTGGTTGGTCCAAAGTTGAAGATTAATCAATGTGGATTACCAAAACAGATGGCGATTGAGCTATTTAAGCCATTTGTCATTAGCTGGCTTATACGCGGTGACTATGCGCATAATATCCGAAGTGCAACACGTCTGATTGAGGCTGGCGACGCCATTGTATGGGACGCACTTGACGATGTTATAAAGGGTAAGTATGTCCTTCTTAACCGTGCGCCAAGTCTTCACCGTTTGAGTATTCAGGCCTTTCAGCCAAAGCTTGTCGAAGGCAAAGCGATCCAATTGCACCCGTTGGTTGCAAATGGATTTAACGCTGACTACGACGGCGACCAGATGGCTGTTCACTTGCCACTATCCGATGAGGCACAGGCAGAGGCTCGCGAATTGATGAGTGCAGTTAATAACCTCTTGAAGCCAGCTGACGGAAGTCCAGTATTGAGTATTGACCAGGACGTTGTGCTTGGTAATTACTACCTGACATACGAAAAACCATCAGTGCAGACTGACCATCGTGCAGTGTTCGCAGATAGCCACGATGCAGAGATTGCCTATGATATGGGTAAGTTGCACTTGCAAAGTCCAATTCGTATTCGTGCTAAGGGTGAGATTCGAGACACCACGCTTGGTCGAGTGTTCTTTAATGAAATCTTGCCAGAAGATTTCCCATACAACAACAACGTGCAGACAAAGAAAGAGCTCAAGCGAGTCTTGGGCCAGATCTTTGAGCAGTATGGTGCAGAAGAAACAGCAGCTTCAGCTGACCGCATGAAGGGACTTGCATTCCGTTTTGCGACAACAGCGGCTGTGTCGACTGGTATGGAAGATTACCTGAACTTTGAAGAAATTGGTGATTTTGTGGCAGAAGGCGACAAGCGATCGGCGGTAATCTCCGACCAATTCGACCAAGGACTCATCACCGAAGATGAGCGATATACGCTGACAGTTAATAACTGGCGTGGCGTCGACCGTAAAGTTGAAGATTTCCTACGAGGACAGCTATCTCACATGGATACATCGGTGGCTACGATGGTGAACTCTGGAGCTCGAGGTAGTGTGAATAACATTAAGCTCGCGAGCGCTATGATTGGTATTCAGGTGGATGCTGCAAACCGTGAGATTGAGCTTCCTGTTCGCAGTAACTTTAAGCGAGGTTTATCGAGTCTTGAGGCCTTTGTGGCAACGCGAGGTGCACGTAAGGGACTTATCGATACAGCGCTAAAGACTGCCGATTCAGGTTATCTTACTCGTCGCTTGGTTGATGTGAGCCAAGATGTCTTTACTGTTGAGGACGAAGAGGGTGACGATGATGGTTTTGCTATTTATCGAGATGAATCAAAAGAGACAATGATTGAGTTTGGTAACCGTCTCTTCGGCCGTTATACTGCCGCAGAAGTGCCAGGTCACGTTGGTAAAGACGAGCTTATTACGCGCGAAATTGCCGATGCAATTGAAGCTGACGAAAAGGTAAGTGAAGTACGCATCCAATCAGTTCTCTCGACGAAGAATCTCCAGGGTATTCCACGCAAGAGCTATGGCATCGATATGGCGACGGGTCGTTTAGTCGACGGATCGCAGCCTGTTGGTGTGATTGCTGCTCAATCAGTGGGTGAGCCAGGTACACAGCTGACGCTCAATACATTCCACAGCTCTGGTGTTGGAGGCTCAGACATTACCCAAGGTTTGCCTCGTGTTGAAGAGCTCTTTGAGGCGCGGAATCCAAAAGGACAAGCATATGTCTCGGAGATTGCTGGTAACGTTGATGTATGGGAAGATGGCAAGAAATACATTGTTCAAGTCACGCCAGAATCTGGTAAGGTTGAACGATTGGCACTCGAAGGCCGCACTATGCTCGTGAAGGCGGGTAGTAACGTTAAGGTCGGCGATGTTCTCGCAGCGAGCGAAGATGGCGCAACAACTATCGTTGCTCCGTTTGACGGCGTTGTTGACGAAGCTGACGATACGATAGTTATCGCAAGCAATGCGACATCTCCAGTACGTTATGAGATACCAGGAACGATGTATCTTGTCGTGAAGGCAAATGATCACGTCGAGCCAGGTGATCGTCTTACGATGGGTTCGTTGAATCTTCATGACCTCATGCGATTGAAGGGGACTGAAGCAACCCAGCGTTATATCATCAATGAAGTTCTGCGCATTTATGCTGCACAGGGTCAGGATGTGGCCGATAAGCACCTTGAGGTTATTGTCCGTCAGATGTTTAGCCGGGTACAGATTGAGGAACCTGGTGATGGAACGTTTGTGATGGGTGATATTGTCTCCAAAGCATCTGTTGTCGACGCAAACAGAGAATTGGCAGAACAGGGCAAGAATCTCATTCAGTATACACAGTTACTCCTTGGTATTACAAAGGTCTCTATTTGGAGCGATAGCTGGCTTTCAGCGGCATCATTCCAAGATACGACTCGAGTACTTATCAACGCAGCAACAAGTGGACGTGCTGATCACTTGAAGGGTCTTAAGGAAAACGTGATCATCGGAAACAAGGTTCCTGTCGGTACAGGTGCGCATCCGCTTCACCTTGACGAAGAGACACCTAATGATGAGTACGCAGAAGCTGAGGAAGCTGAAAGTACCGAAGACGCTATCACCGCTGACATAGACACTGAGTCGTAGTTAGTTGTGTAAGGCACTAAAATAACCACCCTGATGGGTGGTTATTTTAGTGTGTCATAATGACCTTTTATCTAGCTTTTGGCTTTTCGACGACAGTCGCACCTTTTTTTGCATCCTGACACGGCTCGCCTTCATAGATCGTGCGCAATACTGGAGGACTTTTGTATAAGTCGCAGGATAACGTGTCGTTTTGTCGTGTTTGAAAATAATGCCACAGACCATCGGGCGACTGATAAAACATCGCTATTCCAAGCGGAGTTATGCGCTGAGAAGATATTTCACCAATAGCAATTTCAGCAAGTGTATAGCCCGAAAGTTTGCTGCTATGTATTACGCTCGATCCAATAAAGCCAGTTTCATAGCTAACACTTGCGGCTGGACTATAGACACTATACAAAGCAGCTTGAGCCTTTGCCAATGAAGTGTAGCTTTCCTTATTGAGACACTTTACCTCAATGACACGACCTGGCTTGTCGTCTTGTGGTGAATTTGAGAATTGACAGACGACGTCCGTGCGTACGAAGTTAGCGACAAAAGAGCCATTATCAGGCTCATCTTGTACAACCGTCTTGCTGAATTGATCTTTAGTGAGGATATCTTCGATAGTCTTTGCCTCATCGTTTGCTTGAGTGGTGGTACGTACTGCTGTAATACTTTTCATCTGAGTAGCATCGGCGACGATGGTATAAAAATTGTAGCCATCCACTTTAATGGGTATTGAGGGAGCGGTTTTTGCTTCTTCCGACCACTGCATCTTTTTATTGACACGAGAAATGACTTCTTTTGCTGTGAGCTTTTCGCGAAGACTATTGTCCTTTACTACTTCCGCAGGGGTTTCGACTTGTTTCTTTGGTTGTATAGCAAGGTAGACGACAACTCCAGCAATGACGATGATTAATACGGCAATAATAGAGAGTATGATACCAACTCTTTTAGGGTGGTATGTTTTGATCGGTTTCTGTGGTATCTGAGGTGGTATGTCTTGTGGCGTGAAGTATGGGTCGTTATTCATAAGCATATTGTACCATTTCATCATGCTATTGCTAAATAAGGTAACATTTGTATAATAAAACTATGATAGGAAAACAAAAAAAGCGATGGGCAAGGCGAGGGTTTACTATCGTCGAGCTTGCCGTAGTGATCGCCGTGATTGCAATTTTGGCGACAATTACTTCTGTATCGTACACGAAGGTTATGGCAAAAAGCCGTGCGACGGCACATATAACTGATCTACAGACATTTCAGCAAGCGCTGGAACGCTATAAAACAAAAAACGGTAATTACCCAGTCTCTTTATCTTGGACGTTTCAGCGAGAGGCTCCCGCTACTTTTTTGAGCGTGCTCGTGCCCACCTATGCGCAAAGCCTTCCTGATTTGCCAGAAGGAAGCGTGAGCAGTACAGATAATAACACTTATGCCTATAAGACATCGGCTAGCGGCGTAGATTATAAAATAATATTCTTGTATCGGCCGAGTATTTCAACAGACGAATTCAACGAAGTTCCTGCGAGGATGAAAGACGGCATCTATACTGATCGTTATGGACTATGGTCATCTGGTGGAAAAGCGCTGTAGCGCACAGCTACGTATAAGACTCAAGACCTTTGCAACATCTGGCTCGGTGTCCGCATCTGTATGCCTAAGTGTACACGCTGGGTATTGTAGTAGGCAAGCCAGGCGGTCAGCTTGGCTTGCTGGCGTTGGAGCGGTACGCTCTTACGCCAGTAGTAGCCAATACATTCCGTCTGGATGGTGCGGTTAAAGC
>JBATSI010000046.1:0-7445 GCA_049293215.1 Saccharimonas sp. (SeqCode)
ACCGTTTCTTGCCGCTGCTTTGCATATGTTGCATTACCGCTAATAGGTGAGTACGCACTTGGTGCCGGTAAGAGACCGACTAACATTGCACTCTCGGCAAGATCAAGATCTTTTGGCTCTTTGCCAAAGTATGTTTTTGCTGCCTCCTCTATACCAAACGCATTCTCTCCATAAAATACCGAGTTCAAATACATCGTAAGGATTTCATCTTTGGTATAGTTCTGTTCAACTGCGATCGCCATAAATAACTCTTGATACTTACGTAAATAGCTTTTTTCGTCAGTCAGGAGGGTGTTCTTTACTAATTGCTGGGTGATAGTCGATCCACCACCATGCCGCGTGATAGCAGCGCGAAAAATACTAAATATATTAAAACCGCCGTGTTTATAAAAGTCCTTGTCTTCGCTTGCAATAAGTGCATGCTTCATGTTGTCAGATATTTGGTCAAGCGGCACAAGATTGCGGTGTTCTGCACGTCCTACACTATAAAAAGTCTTGCCATTAACATCAGTTAGCACAATCCCTGTATTATTACGGTTCATCAAGCGTTCTCGGTCAGAGATGTCCTGGGCGTAGATAAAGTAAGTTATTAACGGTATCGCAATAAGAAGGATAACCACTGGAATGAAACATACGAGTATTTTCTTTTTACGACTAAGATTCCAAAACCATTGAAAGTGCTTGTGTTGACGAGGACGTTTTTTCGGCGTATGCTTTATCTCGCCTAAATTGGCGTAACGGTCCATTCGAGAAGGTTGTTGTTTTTTTCGTCTTGGTGTTTTTACCATATATCCTAGTATACCATTTTAGACGGAGTGGCGTCGCGTAAAAGAGCACATGATCGCTGCAGCCAACGCGTCTGCACAATCATCCGGTTTTGGTACATCACGTAGACCAAGTTGGATTCTTACCATTTCCTGGACTTGCTTTTTATCCGCCCTGCCATAACCGGTCAGTGACTGCTTGATCTGTAATGGCGTAAACTCATCTATCTGAAGTCCCGCACGTTGGCCAGTTAGCAAGGCTACGCCACGAGCTTCCGCAACACTGATCGCAGTCGTAACATTACGCGCAAAAAAAAGCTTTTCAATAGCCATCACAGTGGGATGTGTTTCTTCGATAATACCCGTCAATCCCTCAAATATCTCAGCCAATCGTTCATTTGTCGGCGTATGCGCCGGTGTTGTAATAACCCCCGCAGTCACAAGCGTCGTCTTTGGCCCATGAGCATCGATCACGCCAAACCCTAAAATACCAGTTCCTGGATCAATTCCTATGATTCGCATGTTACCAGTATAGCTTCTTACCGCTTACGGCGCAAAGACTGGTATACACTTTGCCACATCATACTAATTTCGTGGCGCCATTCCCATACTGCATAACCCAGCGCTGCCACCGCCACACCTCCCGCAACCCACCACCCAAGAATAGCCCGCTCCGTCGATTTCGCCGTCTGAACAGGAAAATCTGCAAGAGGAACAGTTGCCGAAACAACCTTGCGACAGCGATTTGTTTGAGCATTGCGCTCCCATCCATCTTTACATGGCGCTAAAACATCATCCGTACTTGCTATGTTCTTACACCTATTCGTTGCTGGATTACGAAACTGATCATCGGCGCACGGCTTTAATACCACGGCTGCCGTTGCGGCTATTGAGCGACAGCGATTCGTCTCTTCACTTCGATATTGATCCTCCCTACAGGGCTTGAGGGTACTGCCAGCCAATGCTATACTGCGACATCTCCCTGTTTCTTCGCTGCGATATTGCCCATCTTTGCATGGAGTCTTTTCTGCAGATACTGCTAGCTTACGGCAGCGGCCTGTTGGCTCATAGAGATACCATCCTTCATCACATTGTTTTGTCACCTCATCTGAGCTATTCGTGTCTATCGCCGGGATGGGCGTAACATCAATACTTGCGGTATCTGGACTCGGTAGAGCCCAGTTCCAACGATCCGTCTCGGCATAGTACACCCACGCCTTTCCTCTATTTGCGGCCGTATCGGCATTGGGATATACTGTGACCGATGCATCATAACTCTTTAGTCCAAGAGCATCCTCAAACCATACAGTTGCATTGCCACTATTAAAATACAGCGTGCTGCGCTGAATCGTCTCGTACAACACCGCCACTTTGTCAGGAGCAATAATGCCGGACAATTGTGATTTATACTGCGAAGTCGTTGTACTACCTGCAGTCCCACTTCGCATAACAAACGACGATATGTCGACATTGTCATCAGATGTATTCTGAATTTTAATATATTTGCGACACCCAGCCTTCGACATCTCCACATCTCGCTGCGTACAATCGTTCCGTGTTACAGGTAAAAATTCAATCACTCTAATCGGAAGTGTGTCAGGTGGACGATATAGCTCAACAAGATAGTTTGAAGAATCATTTGCTTTTCTTTGACGAAAATCATTATAAAAATCACCCGACAAGTATTTCTCATTTGTCATACTTGAGCGTATATATTGAGACGTTTCGTGACGCTGCACCTTCAATCTTTCATATACGCTACCATTACGAATGACTTCTATTGACTCAACAAAAGCAATATTACGGACATCACACGAGAAACTATATGCTCCGCGATCAATAGATGCCTGATCTAAGTCATACGCAAAGCCAACATGTGATTTTGTATTCAGATACCCATCTGGAGCAGCAATCTCACACACCACGTAGCTATCAGACGAGTCAACGTATGTGATACGAATCTGCAACCCTTCAAGATATACAAGCTTCGCGCTTGTATTGTAAAGTTCAAGATAGGACATTCTTGATTCAGCGTCAAAAGCGATCTCAGAAATAATAATATCGTGTCCAATCACATACAGAGACTGCTCTGCTGAACGAGGCGTTACCTCTACTCCTGTAGACTGTACACTATCCGCGACAACTGCAGGTGAAGGCTGTACGATAGCAGAAGGCGCTACCTGCTCAGAAATCTCACTTTGTGAATTATCCTGCACTATAGCCAGAGAATTGTCTGGTAAATCTTGCAAAAGAGTTATTTCATTCGCCTTACCATCAACGTCTTCACTGCTAGCCACAAGAGAAGCGTCACTATTGTCAGATAGTGATATTTCTACCGTTGCAAACGCATTCGAAGTAGGTAGCAATAGTGTTGCCATAACGCTGTATATCATGAGGCGTGAAAGTATCGTCTTCATAAGCGCTTGGTTATTAATGCTTATGATTATGACAGTTCACGCTCAAGATTGTCAAGTATATATTACTCAGGAATATCAACGGTAATGTCTGCGTTTGTGTGAACATTCGTGACATCATCTAATTCGTCAAGTGCGTCAAGGACCTTCATAAGCTTACGCGCCACTTCTGGGTCATCAATCGGAACAGTATTGTTTGCAACATATTGCAGCTCGGCATCCTCTACCGGCAAGCCCGCTTCAAAAATTGCAGTACGTACTTTTGCAAGATCTTTCATGTTTGTATACACTGTAATACCATCGCCTTCTTCGACAGCATCCTCAGCACCAGCATCGAGCACTGCAAGCAGCGCATCTTCGCCTGTTGTCCCAACACGAATAACTCCTTTACGAGTAAATTGGAACATCACGCTTCCCGGATCTGCCATAGTGCCACCATTTTTGGTAAGCGCCGTTCGCACTTCAGGATATGTACGATTCTTGTTGTCAGTAGCAACTTCAACAATGATACCCGTACCACCCGGACCATATCCTTCATAGACAATCTCTTCAAGTGCTGCCGCATTCTTGTCGTTTACTCGATCAATTGCTCGCTGAATATTTGCACGTGGCATATTTGCCGCACGCGCCTTTTCGATAGCCATGGCAAGACTGGAATTTATCTCTGGATCAGTACCACCACGTGCTGCGATCGCTATCATATTACCAAGCTTTGTAAATACTGCACCACGCTTTGCATCAACAATAGCTTTCTGACGATGAGTTGTTGCCCATTTACTATGTCCCGACATACATTCTCCGTTTTAGATTTATCCTTATTTCCTTATATTGTAACACAATCATCTCTGTTACTCTACTAACGACGTCTCGCGTAAACGATACTTCGTTGTCCGTATCAGCCAATAGCAACTTAGTGCTAAAATACCATACCACACTATTGCCATCCACCCAGACATTGATACCTCTATTTGTGCCCATGGCATATGCGCACATTGATTAATCACCCAGATCATTCCATCAAGTAGCCACTGAGCAGGCGCACCTACGATAGTAGCAATGCTCGGCACGATACTGGTCGCGATACCTGCAACAAATGTCAAGAACATTGCAAGCGGCACAAATGGCACAATACATAAATTCGCAAGAATAGCGATAAGTGAGATATACCCAAACGTCATCATTGTTATCGGCGCTGTGACGAGCTGCGCAGCCACCGTTTCTCCAAGAATTTGCCGTAGCGTCGAAGGCTTCGCACTCCCAAAGAAATATCGCTGAAGCAATGGCGCCACAATCATTACTCCCGCAAAAGCCGCAAAACTAAGCTCCCATCCAATATCGCCCCAAGCATAACTAGGGTCAATCAGCACCGTTACAGCTCCCACGGCGCTAAGAAGCGTGAGTGGATGAAATCTTCGTCCATACATCCATGCCCACACACTCAAAAAAGCAACCAATCCCGCGCGCGACATACTCGGACTAAATCCGGTCATACCAACAAAACCTATAATCAACCCGCTACTTGCAAGTACAGCCAAATACCGTGAGACTTTGGCAAAAAGACGTCGTGCTAAACGTACCAGAATCGTCAAATTATAGCCACTTGCAACGACGATATGCGTCAATCCCGTTATTTTGAGCGCTTCCTCTAGCTCCTGTGACAACGCCTGCTTCTGCCCTAGTAAATATCCTGTTCCCAAACTAGCTGCAGATCCATGAATCGCTTGATGAACATGCCCAGCAAACCAATCTCTTGCCTGAAGCGCAACATCACCGGGTACTGGACGCTCAGCTAGCTTGACCGACGCACTATATATTGACGCCACAAAACTACCAAATCCATCGGTAAGCTTTCCTTCAACTGTCACAATATCGCTTCGGCGTATCGACGAGCCTTCTTGGAGCGACACGAAGACCTTTCCCGCTAGCTGCCGATCTTTCGCCTGTATATCGCCAAGATGAATAACGCGTTGTCCACGGCTATTCGTATCAGTATCACCAAGTACTCTTCCTGTCAGTTCGACGGTCGTTCCGTATAGCGTTTTCATATAATATACATCGTTTTGATCAACACTGCCACGGAATATCCCTACACACAGCCCCGCCAACAATGCTAATAACAAACACCAACGCCAGGTTGTATATAACGTAATCAATAGCAGCAATATACCAACCACTAACCACGAGTACGATGAAAAACCATTCCACCATTGCGCGCACACTACACCGCTCAGTACCCCAATGCAAAACACCGTTATGTGCCACGTTGGGTGCACTCGTGCAAATAGCCAGCGCTTCATACTGTTATTTAACCACATGATATAACGTTTATGCTAGCCATCAAACACAACAACAAGTATCCCTCTGATATTGACGAATACCTC
Organism: Saccharimonas sp. (SeqCode); assembly: GCA_049293215.1. Classification (GTDB taxonomy): domain Bacteria; phylum Patescibacteriota; class Saccharimonadia; order Saccharimonadales; family Saccharimonadaceae; genus Saccharimonas. The sequence continues at coordinate 5,560 of JBATSI010000046.1, forward strand.
CTGAAGTGCTATATTCAAAAAAGCCACTTTGCGGGTCCATAGCTCAGCTGGTTAGAGCACCTGCCTTTTAAGCAGGGTGTCCCGGGTTCAAGCCCCGGTGGACCCTCCAGAATGCTACAAATTTCAGAATTGTCGCCCGAAAGGGCGATTTTCTTTTTGGCGGTGCGAAGCACCTGCCAAATGTTTTCTTGGGGGGAATGAGATTTTGGGTCGCTGGAAGCGACCGCATTTTTGTTTTTGAGATTGAGGTTCAACCCATATATTTCAAGTAACAACGACTTTTTGGCGTTGAGGTCGTCAGAATTAGCGATTTTACAGATAGAAACGGCTTTATCAAGCCAACTATTCAGCGGTTCGACCCACTCCAAAGTACCTAATGTAAAATCGCTCATTTGTTCCTCTAAACTTTTCTTTTGGCCCATAATCTCGGCTTTCTTGTGCGTGTAGTCCTCACGCTCCAAAACGCCGTCCAAAAAAGCGTCAAGCAGTCTTTGTAATTTCTCCGACAACTGCGTGATGTCGGCTCGCAAGCCGTCTATCTTGCTGTCTAGCTGTGTCTGTTCGGCTCGTTCATCTCTCGCTACCATTTCACGCATTGTGTCGGCGTATGCAGAGGGTAAAGCGAAGCCAGCCAACAAGTCAGATAACTGTCGATCCAAAAGTTCAGAACGAACGGCAGGCTCAACACACTTCACAAACTTATTTTTACGAGAACAGCGATAGTACACATAATGGTGCGTATTACCGTTTTTCTGCCGTTTCGTTTTGTTCTCGGCAGTTATCATCATTCCGCAGGTGCAACGCAGTAGCCCACAGTAGGCTTGTGGTTCTATTAAGCCTTTTGTTGGGTGGCTTCGCCGTTCTATGACGGTCTGCACCTTGTCCCATAGTTTCTTACTAATAATCGGCGTGTGCTTGCCCTCGTACACCTCACCGCCATAGACAAAATGACCGTAGTAGAACGGATTTTTCAAGATATATTTTACTTTGTCTTTGCTGTATGGCTTGCCACCGCCAGTTTTCACGCCACGCTCAAACAGATAGTCTGATATATCTTGAAAAGTGCTTTGCCCCTCTGCATACAGAACAAAAATCGCTTCCACTAATTCGGCTTGGCGTTTGTCTATGTGCACTGTTTTTATCTTGGTATTGTTGTAATAGCCAAACGGAGCAATACCAGGAAACTCGCCACGCCGAATTTTTTGGCGAAGCCCACGCTTGGTATTTTCGGACAAATTATCTACATAGTATTTTGACTGACCAAAAGCGATATTCAGCATAAACTTGCCCTGACTGGTATTCTCAAACCAGAAAGTAGCAAACTTTAAGTCGTTAAGGTGCTTTTGGTCTAGTAGATAGATAATTTGTCCGCCGTCTATGCTGTTTCTTGCCAAGCGGTCGGGGTGCCACGCAAGTATTGCGTTGGCTTCGCCATTTTGTATGCGTTTGAGTACATCGGCGAACTTCGGACGACCAGGAGTTTTAGCAGATTTCTTTTCAATGACCGTATCTATGACTACTAAGCCGTTGTCTTTGGCGTACTTCCGAAGTTCTGCCAGTTGTGCCTCAATAGACAATACCTGTTTGTCCTCAACATCGGTACTCTTACGAGCATACAAAATATAGCGATTTTGGTTCATACTTACCCCCTAAAACTTTAATGACCGCCCCAGTTGCATACAACCAAGAGAAATCTTGTTTGTCTGGGACGGCCATTAAAAAAGACCTCTCGTTTATGGTTGTATGCACTTACTAGTATATATCAAAACCGCCTACGGCGGGCAAAACAAAAATGCGGTCGCTTCCAGCGACCCAAAATCTCATTCCCCCCAAGAAAACATTTGGCAGGTGCTTCGCACCGCCAAAAAGAAAATCGCCCTTTCGGG
>JBATSI010000047.1:0-23603 GCA_049293215.1 Saccharimonas sp. (SeqCode)
TATATCAGCAATGGATAGCCCCAAACCATAGCCTTCACCATGCTGCGACTCATCAACTTGATAGAATCTATCAAAAATATTTGCAAATTTATTCTTATCTATTGGTGGGTAGGTATTTTCTATAGTAAGACATACCTGGTCACGCATCGGTGTCATCGAAATATTCACGTGACCACCAGCGTGAGTATATTTAATAGCATTATCCAATAAAATCATACTGATCTGCTCTATTGTATTTTTCTCACCCCTCAGCATTATGTTGTCTTCAATATCCAGTGTTAGTTGAAGCTTCTTTTTCTCTATCACCGGCTTCATCTTCTCTATTATGCTTCGTACGGTAGCAGAAACATCAAATTCACTCAAAGTCAGTGTTGTCTGTGACGATTCAAGCCGAGCAAGTGTCAGAAGGTTTTTAATAAGCTTCTCCATACGAGCCGTTTCGTCCTGTATATTTATAAGCCACTTTGAAGCTCTCTTCTTTCCAGCAATCTCAGCCTCAATATTTGCATCTATTACAGCAAGTGGGGTTTTTAATTCATGGCTAGCATGTGCGATAAACTCTTTTTGCGCTTCATATGCCCGCCGGACTGGCTCAATAGCCCGCTCCGCCAACAAATAGCTAATAAAAAAACCAACCGCAAGTGTTACAAGACCTGTCAATATCAATGTCATTATCAGAGACTCTAGCGTTTGTCTTGCGTCTGCTTGGCGACGCTGTGCGAGATAGTCCCGAACTTCGACTTGATTAAACGATCGAGGTGAATCTCTCATAGTAGGTTCTTCAGGGATATGCTGTAAGCGCATAGCTGTCGATGTGTAGATGGCTCCAAAAGAAAGAAGAAGAACCGCCGACAAAAGCGACATTGCTGTTATAATAAACCGATTACGCAATCGACGGAACATCTACACCTTACCCTTTCTCAGTCTTTAGCTGGTAACCAAGTCCACGCACAGCCTTTATACTAACATGTGCGTTAATCTGACGTAGTTTCTTTCGTATATACGACATATATACCTCAACATACGAGTCTTCACTGAACATTTTTTGTCCCCACGCACGATGAAACAAAACTTCCTTGCTAACAATACTTCCCGCCTGGACACTCAATTGTTCAAGAAGGAGAAACTCCTTCGCCGTTAGTTTAACCTCGCCGTCTTTTGTTGAGATAAACGCGTTTTCTGGATGAATTGTCATGTCACCGATCGTTATGTTATCCCCTTTTGCGCGATAATTGCTTCGTCGTGTTACGGCGTGAATTCGGGCAAGCAACTCATTAACCTTAAATGGTTTTGTGAGATAATCATCCGATCCAGCATTAAGTCCGTCTACCCGATCATCGACTTCACTCTTTGCAGATAGCATAACAATTGGAGTGAAGTTCTTTTCTCGCCGCAAGGTCTGAGAAACCTCAACACCAGTTAGCCGCGGTAACATATTATCCAGAACTATCACATCATATACACCACTTCGAGCATATTCAAGTCCAGATACCCCATCATTAGCGATATCTACCTCGTGACCAGTCCGTTTTAGGACATGCGCCACCGCCTCTGCAAGGTGTGTCGTATCTTCAACAATTAATATTCTCATGACACTTTCTCCTATTATTTAGTAAGAACTCCGTCTTTCATATGGTAGACGACTGCGTCTGCATGCGACGCGACTTTCTGACTGTGTGTCACTACTACCACTATCTTACCATCATTGGCAAGTGACCTAAAGAGTGCGAGTACCTTATCTTCGGTCCGCTCGTCTAGGTTACCAGTTGGCTCGTCCGCTAGTATAATCGGCACGTCACCAGCCATACTGCGAGCTATCGCAACACGCTGTTGTTGACCGCCTGACAGTCGCTGAACTAGACGATCGGCTTCTTGACGAGTAATCCCCACTTTATCAAGCAGCTCATAGGCATATTCCTTTTTTGATGGACCACGATACTTACCCGCAAAATCAATTCCTACTTCGACATTTTCTCTTGCAGTCATATACTTGATGAGGTTGAATGATTGAAATACGATATTGCTATACTTTAGTCTAAAGTTTTGTGCACCGATCTTCTTTATGCTTTCGCCATTATAGCGTATGTCACCCGACTGAATAGTATCAAGTGCGGACAGCAGTGACAAAAAGGTTGTTTTACTGCTACCACTTTCGCCGACAATCGCATAAAATGTTCCGCCTTCAAACGTAGCATTGATACCTTTGAGCACTTCTACTCTGCGTTGACTATCAGTATAGGCATGTGAGAGATCTTTGACGACAAGGGTATTTTTCGATGATTCTTGTTTAGTTTTCATACTACTCCTTTCCTGACAATATTGTCTTGGGCTGGTACTTCACGATATTCCACGACGGTAGTAATAGCGAGAGGATAATGATACCGTAGCCAACACCAAACAGTATCAAATAGTCCGCAACGCTCGCATTTATATTTATACTGCTAATCGTTTCGCTACTGTTCGACGTAGCACCACCTCGTCGACCTTGTTGACCACCGCCGCCGGGAGTCGTACCCGGTCGACCGAAGTTGTTCTCGCTTTGTTGTTGACTTGATGCAATTTGACTATTAAGAAGCCCCTGACTCATACTCTTTGCAAGAAGCGTACTTGTCCCAAGCGATGCCACAAACGCGATCGACCCGATAAGCATTAGCTCTGCAAATACCTGTCCAATAACGTTTATTTTCGACGCTCCAAGCGAAAGCAATACGCCCATTTCATAGCGACGGTCCTTCACATTGATAGTGACAATAAGTGTAACGATAGCAATCGATGCAATAACAACTATCCATAAAATAGTGGTTGCAAAACTACCGACTGATTCAATCGGACCAACCATTTGTTCATACGCTGACGTATCAATCGAAAGCGCGAGATTTTGATCTTCTAACGTTGGATATTTCTGATTGGCTTCAGCGATAAACGCATCAGCATATTCAGAACTCGTCAATGTATACTGTACATTCGACACTGAATAGTCACCGTTATTATACGTCGTAGAGCTCATAAATTGAGCAGCAGTCTTTGTATTCATATAGATTGCGTTTGAGCTTGAACCAAAACCGCTCTCCTCGCTCAAGTCATATATGCCAACAACCTCTAAGGGGTAGGCAGTCTGGGTGTATACGTTTTGAAGATTGATAGTGTCACCTACCTTAAGGTCGTTACTTTGTGCGAGATCATACGAGATGATAATTTTGTTATCGCTTGATTCGTCAAAGTACGTTCCATTACTCAGGGTCATTGTTCCAGATTTAACCTGGCTAATAAACGCGTACGAGTTTATTCCTTGAACTGTTATGTCTCCGTCAAGCGCAGCCTCTTCGTTGTTAGCAATAGCTCCAGGCATCATACCCCCTGGACCATTGTTGCTGCTTGAATTCTCGATAGCCGCGAACCCCGACGCCTTCGCCTCAGCACTTACACTATAACTATAGTCTTTGACATACGATGAGTCGGCAATTTTCTTTACCATCGATACGTTAATCTCTGGTCGACTGATTGACGGAGCTTGTCCTGGAGAAATACCACTCCTCGATTCATTATTTTGTCGCAGCTTCGACATATCGGGCTGCAAATACACTGTTCCACCAAGTGAACTTTTGGCATATGCCATGCTTTCACTTACCGTTCCTTTAATCGCAATACTCGCCAGTACAAGATTCGCCATTGCAAACAATATCAAGCCTAGTATAATTGCGCGGCTTGGTTTTCGAACAATAGACAGCCAAGCACGTTTAAACATATTTTTTATCATATTTTCTTCTTACACTAAAAGACTTTACCGCGTAAAGCTTAAACCAACCATAAAATGCAAGAAGATACCAATACTACTGATGGATAATATCTCGCCGAGACCATGCTACGCTGCCAATAACAAAACCTGTCAGTGCAATACCTGTCATTATTACCATTGGCATCAACACTATATTCTCCGCCGGAGCAGCTGCAAGATGTGTCATCGGTGAAATATTCATGATTACTTGATCGATTTTTAGCATAGGTGCAAGCCATGAGACGAAGACAACAATCGCATAATATATCCACGTCACGCTATTAGCGAGTTTCGGCAGTATGCCAAAAAAGATAACGTACAGGGCGACAAACAGCAATAAGACCGGCCAATAGGATAGACCAGCAATAACATAGCTCGCTACGTCTACATCAATATTTGTTCCATACAGTACACAGAGTGCCATTACCAGCCCAGTCGATGCAAGCATACACGCACCAGCGACAAGAATAATGCCCGTATGTAACAACAGCCACCGCTGTCGCGATAGTCGAGTTGCCAGTATTTGCTCAAGATGCCCGCTCGACTCTTCACTTCGCAGCCGGCACAGCGCTTGTATCACATATGCGGACACCATAAGCACCATAATTGATAGCATTGCTGAGAGAAATACAGGAACAATTGCTCCTTGACCGCCAAGCGACACAACTATCGCCTTCATACTTTCAGAGCTGCTGTAGATACTGTTCATCTCAGGAACTAATACGCTTATAATGCACGCCATAAGAACAACCCCAACAAACCAACCAATAAAGACGCCACGCTGGAGATACCATGAGAATCCCAAAGGAGTTTTTCGAAACAATGATGCGTGCGTGCGTCCTTTGCGTGACATAAATATACCCAATCCTATATCACGCCTGTGCAGTAATATAACGGCAAAAACTGCGAGCCCAACAAACCAGCAAAAAAAGACAACGAGAGGACTCCAGTCTGGAAAAGTAAGCGCCCTTACTGCCTGAAGCCACCCAAATGGGCTCACAGCACTTAGCCATGTAGGCTGAAGTACCCCATTTGGTCCAATTGTCCCCATAAAATCACCAATGCCGCGCAGGACAAAAGCCACACCAACCAAACCAGCCGATATCCCGACGGCCGAACGTGAGCTTTCTGTTAGCTGAACAACAACAGCTGTAATGCTTGCCCATACACAGCCAAACAAACCCATAGATATACCATAAAGCCACGCTTCTTGAGCATTCCAGTCTGCATCACTTAAAGTCAGGCCTGCTCCCATGCCAACTGCAACAAGAGCATTACATATATACGCAACTATAAGCACACTTAGTAGTGTACTGTTTCGGTGCACTCTTCCAGATAGAAGCAGTTCTTGAGCGCCCGTCTCTTCATTTTGTCGAGTATGTCGAACAATGAGTAGTACATTCATGAATGCCACGGCTAGTCCCCACCAAAGCAGTGTCTCGATCGTCATCATTGCACCAAAAGTCGGAGCATCCATGGGCCCCGTAATAAATAGTCCGGCTGGATTAATCGAAAAGGTTTGATAGACCATCTGGAGACTCTGTTGGTCACCATATACATTTTTTAGTAACGGCACCATTGCAATCAACGACACAACCACCGATAGCATCCATAGCGGTAGCTTTATTCTATCCCGACGAAGAATAAGTTTTATAAGAGTCCACGTACCAGCAAACATCTACTCTTCTCCATACTGACTTAAAAATAGCGTTTCTAAGTTTTCATGCTCTTTCTTTAGATCATCAATGTCATATACCGCCACCGCCTTGCCTTCACGAATAATCGTTACTCTGTCACACAGCGACTCTGCCTCGCTGAGAATATGACTTGAAAGTAGTACTGTTTTTCCTCGTCTCTTCAGCGACTGGACTTCTTTCTGAAATAGCCGTTCCATTAATGGGTCAAGACCACTTGTTGGCTCATCAAGAATATAAAGTGGTACATCACTACTGAGCGCTGCTACAAGCGCAACTTTTTGGCGATTACCTTTCGAATACATACGGAACTTCTTTGATGCATCAAGGTCAAATTTTTGTATGAGCTCATTTCGACGAGCTACATCAAGACCGCCGCGAAGTTCGCCAAGAACGTCGATAATCTCACCGCCTGTAAGGTTTGGCCAAAAGTTAACATCACCCGGTACATACGCCAACTGTTTATGCAGCTCAACAGCATCACTCCACGCGTCGTGACCAAATAGCTCCACTCGACCATACGTTTTTCTCACGACACCAAGCAGAATACGTATCGTCGTTGACTTACCAGCCCCATTTGGTCCGAGAAACCCATGAATTTCCCCTTCTTGCACGTCCATGCTAAACTCGTCAAGTGCCAAAGTGGCGCCGTATTTCTTTGTAAGGTGTTCTATTTCAATGATACTTTTCATTTTATATACCGATGGGACCATATACTAGACTTTCCGCATTAGGCAGTCGCCCCTCTACGCCACATGCATCTCTAAAATCATGACCATCTCCCATGGTTGTTATCTTTGATGTCTTTGCGATGGTGCCTGCCGTCGTAAATACATAGTTTTGCCCCGACCGAGACTTTGCTATCATACAAATACCCGTGCGCATATATCCCACCATAATAGTATTGTCTGAATAATTCTGATAGATATCTGGACGAGCATACGATCCCGACGTGAACGTGACCTGTATACTGCTATCATTTTTGAGATAATCTATTACCTCTGCAATAGAATCCCAAGAATATACGCTATTCTTACTTTCATAAATAGCTAACGCATCTTTTACCTTCCCTAAGTCCGATACTACCGCTGCATCATGCGACCGCCCTATAATTCCGTTGTAGGAAACTATACTGATGGTCGCAAGAATAGCTATAACGGCAATCACAATGACAAGTTCAACAATCGTAAATCCACCTTTTTTATGCATACACCTAGTATATAATATAATCATTTTTATACACAAAATCTTTCTGAGCATAGTTCATCGTATTTGTCCGTACATACCTTAGTTAGTAGCGCTGTGAAGTCCTTGGAATCTTTACTCGTTGCGGCAATGACAGATCACTTGTCGTTCCAACTCCCAGCTGACCTCTATTGTTACGACCTGCCGCATAAACACTTCCATCATCACCTAAGACATAGGTTGTATACTCATCTCTCGTTGACATATCCACCGCAGAAACACCCGCTGGTAGTTTAAACTTTACTGTCTGACATTGTTTACTCGACTTCGTGCCGCTACCAAGCTTTCCGTAATCATTTGCACCTGCACCATATACCTGCCCATCTGTTGCAATGACCTGCAGAGATTTATACTGGTATTGCCACTCTGTGCTCAATTTTGAATAATCAACTTGATATGGTTTTTTAATATTAGCATTCCATACACCACTTGTACTTTGACACTCTGCCCCACTATACGAAGCATTATCACCATTTATTATGGTACCAACATTTACAAGTTGACCATAATCGTTATTACCAGCACACCACATATTTGAAGCTGTCGTGCTAGGATACGGGTCACGAATACCACAAAAAGAAGTTGTTCCTGATATAATCGCCTTCCAGGAAAAAGCATGCCAATCTGGCTTAAACTTCTGTGATGTCAGCGTGGTGCTGCACGCTTTAATCATAAGCCAGTTGTCTTTTATATCAACACACATACTCGTATTCGCCAAAGACTTTAGCTGTCCAGTATTGTCATCATACGACCATCTCTGCGTGCTTCTACCATTACACGTTGTCGATATCAGCCAGGTCCCCTCACTCGTCTTCCCTTCATTGAGGTCTATACACTTTCCAGTCGTCGGATTGAGTATTGCATTATTGCCATCAGTAAAGAACCAGCCCTGCATCTGCAATGGCGATGTACAAGACCACACCTGGATCCATGCCCCATCCGTGGAACTTCCATTTTGCACATCAATACATTTATTGGTGTCTTGTCTTGAGTGGATTCTATCACCAAGCTGCGAAAACCATGAGGCAGCGCCTCCTCGCGTAACCGTAGTTGTACTTCCGTCACCAAATTCCCCCTGCGAAGAATCACCACTAGACCAAATTGTCCCATCAGTAGCAAGTACATGAATAACCGTCTCGAAGCCATGATACTGCATAAGGATGTCTTTAGGATAGCGCGCCAGTGAGCCCATTGGTGGAATATTATATTTTACTGGGATAGATTGAGCCCCAGAAGTAACGCCTGCGATTTGTCCAAAATCACTTCTCCCTGAACAATATGCATTTTTGTCACTTGCGATAACACATGTATTGATATTTTGGCTATATATCTTCATAGCCGTTAATCCACTAGGCAACGAGAACCTTGTTGGAGCAGAAAGCGGTACGTACACTCCATTTGACGAGCCATTTCCTATAAGACTCCATGTATTGCTTCCTGCGCAGTATGCCTGTCTATTGGCGCTATTTGTCGCCGGGTATGCGATAACGCAGATATTATCATCGCCATAACCATTCACAACAATATCAGATACTTTCATGTTGCTCGGAAGAGCTAGCTCGTGCCATCCCGTCAACCGCTCAAGATTTAAGCCGCTTCCCTTGCAATACACTCTATCATTATTTCCGATAATACACATAAAAGAGGCCCCCTGACCAGACGACAGTACCTTTTTTACTGATGACACACCGACAGGAAGGGATAGTTTACTAGGAAATACTATTTGCGACGGTACATTGCTATCGAGTATTTGAGCTACGCCATTTTCTCCATAGCCATACAGTTGTTTATCCTCGGATAAGAAGAATCCAATATGTCCCGTATCCTTCCATCCAGCACCACCAGATATTTGAGGCATCGCCGAATAACTTGAGTGATAACCTAGCGTTTTTTCATACGTTTGCCATGTCTTACCCTCAGCATTCAACAGCTCAACTCTACCCAGCGAGGATATACCAAGATTACGACCGCCATTACCAGTAGGATTTCCTATGATAAACGTCGTACGCAGGCGACTATTATTAATAATATAACAGCTACTGCTTGTACAGCTTGAAGTTCCCTCACAGTTCGATGATGGCCGTAGCGGAGACGCAGTCGACCATGTCACGCTATAGTCACTCTCCAACAAACAACTCTCTGCAACTTCTATGCCAGACTCAGCTGCCTCTTGTGCTAATTTATTGTAATATTGTGCATACAATCCTGTACGAATAGTCATCGTTGCCGATACAGCGACTATCAAAACCATCATAAGCATCAAAGAAGAAATGACGACCGTAGGAAGTGCAAATCCACTGCGTCTATTAAAGCAACCCACGCTGCTCACCATCTATTACTTTATTTTTTTTATCATCAAGATTTCCGGAGAGAATGATTGGACCAGCGTTGATGATGAGATCTTTTGAGTCTCGATAGATGATTGCTGTCTTATTATCTGCAAAGATAAGCACCTTGCTACCTTTTTCCTTAGAATATTTTTCTATCATATTTTAATAGTAACATATGCGCGCAACGTTAGCTGCATAGAGTATTCAGTTTTTACGCTCAGCGTAGGTTGAAAGAAGACATATCTTGCTCTTTCATCTATAATAGGAGTATGAAGTCATGGATTCACCGCTTCGATAGTACCATCATGAGCGGTATCGCTAATTGGTCTGTATCACTGAAACCATTTTTTCTCGCGATTACGACGCTCGGGGACCCAATTGTCACGGTCGGTATCGGTATTGTCGTGGCTGTATACGGTTACTTCCAAACAAATATGCGACTGGTGATTTCAGCTGCCCTTATATGGGTCACGCTTGGTTTTGGGGCAATCCTCAAGCTTCTTTTTGGACGCGATCGCCCAAACACGGAGTATGCCAACAACTTACACTTTGCCACCAACAGCTTCCCAAGCGGTCATGCTAGCGGAGCAATGGTCGCCTATGGACTCCTTGCTTACATGGCATGGCGCCTACTGCCACAACCGTGGAGTTATATTGCTGTCGTGCTGCTCGGAATACTCATCGTGCTTGTTGGGTTGTCTCGCATCTACCTTGGCGCCCACTTCCCTAGCGATGTCATTGCTGGCTGGGCGCTTGGCGGCGTCACACTGCTCGTTGTACTATTCGTTATACGGCCACTGTCATGAACATAATACTTATCTACAACCCAAAATCCGGCTCAGCGCCTAGTAAGCGTGAACTCACGAAAAAATGCACCACAGCGGGTATAGAAATTGAGGCTTTTATACCGATTGGCGACGGGTTTGAGAGAAAACTAAAGAAATATGTCGAGAACGGCAAATATATTGCAGCCGTAGGCGGTGATGGCACGATAAGCGCAGTAGCTGGCCAGGTGGCGAATACAAAAGCAACACTCATCCCACTTCCTGGCGGCACACTCAATCACTTCACAAAAGACCTCGATATCCCGCAGGATATTGACGAAGCGCTTGCCAATCTCGTAAAGGCAAAACCCCGAACTATCGACATCGCGCAGGTCAATGACACCTGCTTTATCAACAACTCTAGCATCGGCATCTATCCTGAAACGCTACGCGACAGAGAAGAAACTCAGTCAATGCTAGGCAAGTGGCCTGCTGCTGTTCTGGCGTCCTTCAAGGCTATCGTGAAGTTGCGAACATATACGGTTACCATCGATAGCAAGGCTGTCACCACCCCTTTTGTATTTGTCGGTAACAATCGCTATTCGATTCATCCCCTTGGCGGCACAGAGCGCTCCTCGCTCGACAAAGGACTGCTGACGGTTTTTGTAGCAAAGACTCAGTCAAGATTAAAGCTTATTGCAATCGCAGCACTTGCTCTCATCGGTAAAACGAAGCAACTGCCAGATTTTGACATATTCCACCCAAAATCCCTCACCATCCAGACAAAGCGTGAACAAATCTCCGTCTCACACGACGGCGAAGTGTCAAACATTTCCTGCCCACTCACCTACAAAATATGTCCGAAGGCTCTGAGAATACTCGGTTAGGGTTTACTATATCGAGCCACTTTTGCTACACAAAAGATCTGGTTCTTATGCCATGCATTATAGCCAAGAAAAACACCCACAAGGGGGTGCCTTTTCTTGGCTCAGTGTACAGGTCTTGAACTTCCTCAGTAAGATTAGATGAGCTTCTATACTTTCGGCAAAAAGTTTAGTATCAACTTGCCAGCAGCGATTGAGCAATTCAGCATCAAGAGGTATTGGATTATTATTTTTTAGAGAATAATACCTCTGATCACATACTCCGGCAACGTCGTCCCATGACACGACAGAAGTATCTTCGAGACCGCGAGCCAGCGAGAACGCAAAGCTCTCCAAATACTGAAGTACCTGGTAGTTATCGGCATTTTCGCGAATCATTTGGATCATATCGCGTGCAAGGATTGCTTGTTCGTCTCGTTTCATATTTACTATTGTAACAAAAAAGAAAATCCAGTAGCGTGAATACTTACTAGATAATACTTCAACTTTGTAGTTTGATAATTTTGGCTTCGCTTACAGGTCACGGAATCATAATTTTGCACGAGCCAGTACAGCTGGTGTCCCTTTTCTAGCCCATACGCTATGGCTTTTTCTAATTCTTATTTAATCTGTGAGTAGCTGGCGAATAACAATTAAGAGATTTGCGCTACTAAAGTTGCCCGATAATTGACATTGGTCAAGGAAATTTCTGGCATGCCGCCATATAGTCGTATATAGAAAATATAACGAAGGAGATTGCTGTGAATAAAACCACCTATCAACTACAAACACTGACCTGCCCAAGCTGTATCAACAAAATCACCACAGCGGTCAGCTCTCTGCCTGGCGTCAAAGATGTTGAGGTGCTCTTCAATGCCAGCAAAGTCAAGGTCAGCCACGAGGGGACCGAAGAGCCTAGTAACATCCGCCAAACTATTGAGCGTCTGGGATATGAGGTTTTAAGTGAAAGATAAATGGTACCTTAGCCGCGCCGCCAGACTAGTTATAGCGACTAGCCTGACGGTTCTGGCTTTTTTGACTTATGGGCTTGACCTCGATGGCTTATTTGGCGATACCAGACTGGCTGATATTCTGCTGGTCATCGCCACCGCCGTAGCAGGTCTGCCGATCGTATGGCAGGCCCTGGTTTCACTGCGCTATAAGATTGTCGGTATCGACTTGCTGGTTGCAACGGCCATGATTGGTGCGACCTTCATCGGCGAGTACTGGGAAGCGGCCGTAGTAGCAATCCTATTTACATTTGGTCACTACCTAGAAGCCCGTGCCCTCAACAAGACCCGACAAGCCCTAAAATCACTGATCGATGAAGCCCCGACCACAGCCTGGATCGAGCGTGGCGACCAAATCATCAAACTCCATCCTGATGAAGTAGAGATTGATGACGTTGTGGTTGTTAGAACTGGCCAAAAAGTACCGGTCGATGGAGAAGTTATCGAAGGTAAGGTCTATATTAGTCAGGCTTCTATAACCGGTGAATCTGCCCCTGTTGAAAAGACCATCAGCGATGAAGTATTTGCCGGTAGTGTTATCGAATCAGGCTACTTGCGAATAGCTGCCAAAAAAGTCGGTGAAGCCACTTTATTTGCAAACATCATCGAGCTACTTGAAGAAGCTCAAGATAAAAAAGCTAAAACTCAAGCCTTCTTAGAGCGGTTTGCTGCTTACTACACACCAGCAATCATGGTACTAGCGATAGTTGTATATTTCATAAGCCGCGACATCTACCTGGCACTGACCCTACTAGTTATCGCTTGTCCTGGAGCGCTAGTTATCGCCACGCCAGTATCGATAGTCGCCGGCATCGGCAATGGCGCCAAGCGAGGCATCCTCATAAAGGGGGGCGAAGCGGTTGAAAACACAAACGCCGCAAGAATAATCGCTTTTGACAAAACCGGAACCCTGACCGAAGGCCAGCCACGCGTAGTCAACGTAGAGACTATCGGCGTATCGACCAGACAGCTGCTATCACTGGCTGCAGCAACCGAGCGCTACTCAGAGCACCCTCTGGGTCGAGCGATTATCGATTATGCCGATAGTCAAATTGACGGTAAGTTACCCGAACCTGACAGCACCAAAGTGCTAACCGGACGCGGCATAGTCGCTCACCTTGGTGCAGATACCATCAAGGTCGGTAACCGAATGCTTCTTGCCGAGCACAATGTTAAGCTCTCAGCTTCAGTAGAAACCTCCATGAAATCAGAAGAAGAGCTAGGACGTACGGCCATGCTAGTAGCTCAAAACGATAAAGTGATTGGTGTTATCTCAGTAGCAGACCCTATCCGTACTGGAGTCACTGAACTTATCGGCCGCATCAAATCCGACACTGGCAAACAGGTCGTCATGCTAACTGGTGACAACGAAGCGACCGCCCATGCTATCGCCAAACAAGTCGGTATCACTGAGGTCTACAGCCAACTTTTACCTGCCGATAAGGTCAACCATATTAAACAACTGCAAGCCAGCAGCGAAAAAGTAATCATGGTTGGCGATGGTGTAAATGATGCGCCAGCCCTAGCCACAGCCGACGTCGGTATCGCTATAGGCGGGCCTGGCAAAGACGTAGCGATGGAGACCGCTGATATGGTTCTCTTGTCGGGCGACATCACAAAGCTCGATTATGCCCTGTCGCTCAGCCGCGCCACTGTTAGAAACATGAAAGCCAACATCTATTTTGCAGTTAGCTTAGTTGTCCTACTCTTAATTGGAGTTCTAACCAAAAATGTCATCATGTCGTTTGGTATGCTGATCCATGTCGCCAGCGTACTGTTAGTCATTATGAGCGCTTCACGCCTTCTCGGGTATAATAAGACCAGTCATGCATAGCTGTCTATCGAGAGTTCCGATATTTCAAAACCTCAGTTCCAATGAGAAGGAGCAAGTTCATGAGTATATCAGCCCGAAAGCTTTCAAAAAAGGCGAGTTTATCCAGCTAGCCGGTGAATATCAGCCTCAGCTCTTCGTACTCAATCGGGGTCGCGCTAAAGTATCGCGCACCACCAGTGATGGCGACGAGCAGGTTGTTCGTTTACTAGAGCCGGGCGACTACATTGGCGAAATATCCGTCTTTGCCAAAACTGCCGCCGGCTACGACGTCGTGGCAACTGAGGACTCAGTCTTTTGTACGCTCGGCGATGAGAAGTTAGATGAGATACTCCGAAGCTACCCTAGTCTAGGACTAAAGATTTTGGCGGATATGAGCCGGCGCCTAGAAAGAGCCGAGGCTCATATCGAGTCACTAGGCCTTCATGGAGCGGACGAACGACTGCTTGAAGCCTTGCAAGACTATGCGAATGGCAGGCAAACCTTTGAGCTCACAGTACCCAAAAAGACCTTAGCCGCCCAAATTGGCGTTCGCCCCGAGACGCTTAGCCGCAGCCTAAAGCGCCTCGAAGGCAAGGGTCTAATCCGCCACCAAGGTAAATCTATCAGCTTTCTTGCTGTTACCGGTCACGGACTCTAGCTTTTATTTACTTCTACTTATCCTGGGCTTGTATTTTTGTATTGTTCAGCCATAAACACAATCCAGGATAAGTTTTATATTCTGTCAATATAGAGTTATACTACAAAGCAAAAACACTCCTGTTGGAGTGTTTGCTATACCTGATGAATCGACGTCTAACCTTGACCTAAATACATCTTGGCTCCGGCAGCTGGGCATCGGCTTTGCCTCCTCCGTTCACTCGCTCAGAAAAATACCTTCGGTGCTCTTCTTCACTTCACTCACTTCGCCGAACCACTTTTGCTTCACAAAAGATCTGGTTCTCGCGCCAAGTGCAAAGCCAAGAAAAAAGAGTCCTAAGGGACTCTCTTTTCTTGGCTCACCATATGGGTCTGGAACTGTTAACAGGCTAGAGCGCTACAAATCGGCACGATGTGTATAGAATTAGCTTGTAGCAAGAATGAGCCCCGAGGAGGTGTAGCTACGAGCGAAAATGAGCAGTTAAGGCGCGAATTTACGAATGAAGATCGACGTAGGTTAGTTGACTACTTTAGCCTACTAATTGAGATAGATCAACTGTAGCCATGAGCGCCAAGCTTAGTCCAATAACCGCTCGAATAATTCGCCCTGTGCTGCTCGCGAGAAATTCTGTTGCCTTTTTCAAATTCCCTCTTTTACATTAGAGCCGCTTGTAATTTATTTCTGTCAAAACCAAGTATCTTATCAACTGTGCCGTCATCATGCTCAATAGTCGTAAACGGCACACCTTGTTGCCCACTCTGACTCACCATCATTTGGGCAGCATACGGGTTGCTATCGACCATGTAATTCGTGTACTCAACGTGCTTTTCGTCGAGCCATTTTTTGAGCATGACGCAGTACGGACAGGTTTTTGTGCTATAGACAGTTACTTTCATGTGAGCCTCCTTATTCAGTGATTAACTTTCCGTCCATCGCTTGAACATCTGGCAAACCGTGCAGATCAGTAATATTTATGTAGCCAGCGTTTTTGAGAATAGTCGTGGCTTGGCCTGAACGATTACCGCTACGACAGTACACGTAAATTTTTGTGTCTTTTGCTGTATCCGGTAGTTTACCGGCCTGCATATCTTGGAGACTCCAATTGGTGGCACCCTTGAAATGCCCGTCCTTGTACTCGTCGGCGGTACGGACATCGTACAATTTAGCTCCATTTTTTACGTCTTGCGTGACGGCGGCAAACGTCATACTTGGTGCGGTATCATCTTCTTTTGACTGATTGAGCCATATCAGCCCACCAAAGACTGCCACGATGACCCCTGCCCAAATCACTACTTTTTTCATACACCCTCCTTATGACATTGTTTGCATATTCCAGATACTGTCAGACTGCCCGATATCGAGCAGTCGGCACCAATCGCTTGTTCAATCGCTGGTCGCACGAGATCGCCAAGCCGCGCATCGCGGAGTAGACCGCAGACTTCACACATAAAATGATCGTGTGGTGCGAGATTCGCATCGTAACGCAGCACATTGGCGGCACCAGTCGGTGCCAGTTGCAGCTCACCGCGTTCGTATAATCTCGCGGTTATACGATGCACAGTAGTGGCACTGATGTCTGGGTAAATTGCTTGCAAATGGGCAAGAATCTCAGCGTTTGTCGCATGCCTCTGCACCGCTATAAACTCGCGGACAGCGCTGGTATATTTTGTCGTACGGTCTTGCACGGCTTGCATGACTCAAGCTTCCTTTTCGAGATATTCACGAATCTTGAGCGCCGCCGTGGCGCCATCACCGACAGCGCTGGCGATTTGCATGGTGGCGTGACTGCGCACATCACCGGCCACAAAGACACCAGGTACTGATGTTTGAAGATTTTCATCCGACTTTACTAAGCCAACTTCATCAAGCTCGACACCACTACCTGCTAGAAACGCCGTGTTTGGCAGTAACCCAATAAATACAAACACGCCATCGGCATCTATCGTTCGCTCTTCTTCTGTTTGCTTCTGCTTCACTCTCGCGCCTATTACTTTTTCATGCTCGGCAACTATCTCTTCAACTGTCACGTTAGTATGCACGGTAATCTTATCGCTCATTGTTTCGAGTTTGCGTTGCAAGACTTCGCTGGCTTTTAATTCACTGCGTACCAGCAGGTCGATATGGGTCGCAAAGCGCGTCAAAAACATCGCTTCTTGTACACCGCTATTGCCGCCGCCCACTACAATCAGCCGTTTGCCAGCGTAAAATGCCCCGTCGCAGGTCGCACAGTAATGCACGCCGCGTGCGTAGTATTCCTCCTCGCCAGGAACGCCAAGTTTTCGGTAGTTGCTGCCTGTTGCAATGAGCACTGCGCGTGATCGGACTTCATTGTCGTCAACTATCAATCTTATGACTTCGCCGTCTCGCTTCAGGCTTTTTATCTCACCAAACTCTATCTTGGTACCAAATCGCTCGGCTTGCCCCCGTAGTTCATCGGCTAGGCGCAGACCCTCAATGCCCTTCATATATCCCGGGTAGTTATCGATCCAGTCGGTGGTGGCTGCGAGCCCGCCCACGATGCCTTTTTCATACAGCGTGGTGTCGATTTCTTCGCGTGTAGTGTAGATGGCTGCCGCGAGCGCTGCTGGCCCAGCCCCGATGACAACGAGTTCATGTATGTCTTTTGTCTTATTCATACTTTGTAGTATAAAGACTTTACTTGTTAATGTAAATGGTTTACATTAACTATCATTGGTTTACGTAAAAAAGGAGAACAAACCATGAGCCGAATCATCGTCGATGTCCGCGAAAAATTTGAATACAAAATGGGCCACGTCAAAGGCGCCATCAACCTTCCACCCGCCAAACTCATGCAGGGCCTTCCTGACGAGCTCGCTGATGTGCCAAAAGACACCGAAATCGTGCTCTACTGCCTGAGCGGCGCCCGTTCCGGTGCCTCAATCCGCATCTTGCAACAACATGGCTTTACAAATCTCGTGAACGGCATCAACAAAGACCACGTCAAGGCTAAATATTTATAGATCACGGAACCCGGTCGGCTTTTTCACTGTCTAGCTGCCATAGAGGATACTGGTCAGGTTTGGAGCTAAACATTGGGGGGTGGACACAAAAAAACCGCCCTTTCGGACGGTTCCATCGGTTTCGTACCTTTTGGTAATAATTGATGCTTTTGTCTGACTCAAGGGGTAAATCTGACTTTTAGTCAGGGAACCCGGTCTGGGTATTTACCTGCTGAGTCTGGCTCCGGAGACTGGGCTCGAACCAGCGACCTAATCGTTAACAGCGACCCGCTCTACCACTGAGCTACTCCGGATTACTTTGCTAGTATATCGATTTCTTCTCTAGTCGTCAAGGGTTACTGTGCGCGCAATTGATCGATTTGCTTTGCGAGATCGGCAATCGTTCCCCAACTGCTCCCATCGGTCATGATCACTAGCGCATACGTTCCCTGTGGACTATAAACAATAGCCGAATCATGCAACAATCCATTCAAAAAACCTACCTTATCCGCAACAGTGCCACTGGCGCCTGCCGGAATACCATTACGATATACATTTCCCTTCAAAGCAGCAATAAGGCGGCTTCGATTTACGTCGCTAAATCCCTGTCCAGATTCAATCATGCCCATAAGCTTCGCAAGATCATTCGCCGTCGTATATGGCCCACCAGACTTCAAAAACGTCGATTGCGTCAATCCAAGTTTTTGTATATCTTGTGTAACATTTGAAAGACCAATCTTATAAAGAAAATCCTCAGCGCAAGTGTTATCGCTCAAGCTAATCATTTTATTAAAGCACGCTTCATTACTCGACCAGCTCCAGCTTCCGTCATCTACGCGCTTCAACAAACTATAGGCAACGAATAGCTTATACGTACTCGCTGTAACAAACTGCTTATCTCCGTTGTAATTTGCACTACGTCTTTTCCCTGATAGCTCTATAAGAGATATGCCATACGTCCCCGCATGATCTTCAGCATAGTGCTTCAACAACGCAGACAAGCCCACGTCTGTAGCGCTATAACTTCGCGTATATTCTACCTTTGGTTGGATCACTTTTGTTGCGACAAAGGCCTCGTCAGATATACCCCGCACATACTGCGTGAGCTGATTTGCTATTTCATCAAGATCGAGCGCTCGACCAGGTGCACCATTTTGCCGTGATACCTCTACAAAGTCTTTCGTCGTTACTTTTGACGTTCCCGCAGCAACTGCAACCTTTGGCGAAATCTCTTTATTAAGATACTCTTGTGCCTTCGCTGCGCTGACTGTTGTTACAATCGATCCATCTTTATAGCCAAACTCTAGCCACGCATAGATCGTTTTTGCAGGGATTGTGAGCGTCGAATCGTTCACGTGTAGCGCGACTCCTTTTTCTAAATGCTTCATCAACCGTTGCTGCTCCTTTTTTGCAACATCAGTCGTCATATTTACCTTTATCGGGGTCGTCGGCAAAGTAGCGATCGACTCCGCCGATAGGCGAAGCGTCATATCTTTTATCGCTGCTATCACGGCACGATCATCGCAAGAACTTCCTTCTTCTGCATCAACAATAACAAGTGCATCATCTCGAAAAGTAAGTGTCGCATCTACAGGATCGCGATTGCACTGAGGTACAATTTTTTTGGTAATGGAGTCCTCTGCTTTTGGGGAAATCACCAGCTTTGGAGATTTATTCGCATCTGTTGTTTTTGCCCAGAATATTGATGTTGGAATAATCCGTAAATACCACGGGTATGATCCTGTCATTACTTGTTCACTGCTATCAATAGTCACAGCAAGGTCCTTTGGTGATACTGTCGCAATAGCATGCTTGTTGTCGGTTCGAATAGCAAAACGACGATTTTCGTAAGCTTCTTTGAGCGTTTGTGCCGCCTCGTCCTTTGTTTTCCACCCAAGTGACACGCCATCTATCGATGTAAGCGGCAACAAACGATCAGAAGGAAAAACAAGTTGAACAAGCACAAAACAACCCACGGTCACACTAGTCGCAATAATACTTATTTTGCGCCACGGCAAAGTCTTCAGCCGTCGAAATATATTGTTCCGTTGCCTCCTCATTACACCTTATTATATCACTTATGTTTATCGCAAATAATGGCAAGCGCCTGTTGCAGCACCTCAACTTGTTGCATACTTTCTGGTGTTGATACCTCTTCAAGCTGTTTTATTCTATATTGAATAGCCCGTTCAGCTTGTTTCTGATCTTTTGTATAAGTATGCTGAGCCGTTGCGTCATGTGTACTCGGTTGAGTCGTGCCAGGAAAAACCACTTCAAGACTACGTGCCGAATGCTCTCGTTTTATCAAATATCCTCGTGCTATTAACCCATTAACGTGCGTCGCAACCGTTGAAACGGACCTGTACTCAAGTGCCCGCATGATTTCTCGAAAACTTGGACTATACCCATTACCCTTTGTAAAATTATCAATAAACGTGAGTAATTCACGCTGTTTCTTTGTCGGTTGTATCATATTCTCCCCTTTCTTTTCTGGGGCACCGTTGCAATCACCAACGCAGCAAACGCCCACCACAGTATCGAAATGGTGTCGTCAACAAAAACAGGCTGCATAAGACCAATAAAGGCGATACCAATACCAGCGGCAAAAACGCCTAGTGCAAGATACGAGCGACGACGCCTCCAAAGCAACTCCAGTACCACGCTAAACAGTACAAGATACAGCAAAACCCCCAACCACCCTGCTTCGTGGGCAATAAAGAGATATTGATTTTCAATAATAATCGGCGCATCACCTCTAAGAGAAGCCGACCCCGTACTGCCAACGCCTGCACCAAATGGTTGCGCAATCATTCGCTGCAATCCTTCTTTGAGTGAATCTGCATGGGCACTATTTGAGGTTACCGTTGGACCACTTGTTGGGTCGTCGTGCAGAATAACGTTATGCATAAAACTGGTGTCTTGCAGCAAGAACAGACCGCTCACAACCCCCGCAAGAACAATACCAGCGATCATTATCCACTGTTCTATCGCTAAGCGCCATTTTTTTGTTGCAACAACAATCACCCCAAAAGCCACCAGCAAAGCAAGCGCCGCACTTCTTGAATAGCTCGCCCATAACGCAAGTGCACTACAGCCTCCAGCAATAAGCAACAATAGTCGTCTCGTACCTTGCAGCTGGCGCCAATTAGTTGCAGTATACGCAGCGCCAATTACGAGCGATACCATCGCATACACTCCAAGTGGGTTAGGACCACGGAGCGTACTGTTTATGCGAACATACGCATCATTTGAGTCAACTGTCAGATATGGTTGGATAGTCTCGGGCCCATACCCGATACTGGCTAAGATATCTCGTGGAAGTACTATCTGCAAACATGCAAAGCCAATGACAATAATCCCTCCAATACCAAACGCCCACAAAAGCCACTTCTTGTACGCAGGATAGAGCGACAAAAAGAGATAGACAACGACAAATATAGCGACAAACCGAAGATCAACCATAAGCCCAGCAATCATCGATGCAATTGGCAAGCGCCACCACACCGCCATAACAAGGTGTAAAACTATATATGCTATTGAAAGCGCGACAACTGGATGAACTAAGCGCCTCCATTGCTTTTGCCGCCATATCTCAAAAAGAATAAGTACGCTTGCAATAAGAATTACGAGCTCTTTCCAGGCCTTTATAGGTGTTGCTATCTCTGGTATGTGCGCGCCAACAAACACCGTCAAGGGTGCATGGAGTACTACTCCGCCAATAACAACGACGAGCAATGAGGCAATAACAGATGACAACGTTATTCGTTTCACTATCATCATTGTAGCAAAAATGGTATAGTTACTGCATAGTATGCCGTCAAAAAACACTAAGTTTTATAGCCTTATCCTTATTCTTATCGATTTCGTCATCTTGGCAATCGTCTTTTTTGCGTCGTACTATATACGTACACAAATAGACCACCGCGATTTGCTTCATACCGTATACGCAGAAGATTACCTCTTTAGTTTTATGATCATCGCTCCGGTGTGGATAATTATCTTCGCATCACTCGGCCTCTACAGCGCCAATGTCTATAATCGTCGACTCATAGAGTGGGCAAAGCTTTGCCTCGGAAGTTTTATGGGAATACTTCTTATTATTGGCTGGGAGTATGCAACACACGTATATATTTTCCCCGCCCGACTCGTTACGTTATATGTGTTTATCGGGTCGTTCCTTACTCTTGGCGCCACAAGAGAAGCCTTCCGCCTCACGCGCAGCTGGCTTTACCAATATAACCATGGGGTTAATCGTGTTCTTGTTATCGGCGATTCGCTCGCAACAAGAGATATCGCAAATTCACTCGCGACGACATATAAATCTGGCTACAAGATTGTTGCAATGGCAAGCCCTAAGCGCTTTGTTCCACCCGGTCTCACAACCGTTCATTTTTCGACGATCGATGCCGCTCTGAAGCAAATTCATGCGCTTGAAATAGACTCTATCATTCAGACAAATCTCTACGAAGACGAGGAAAAAAACCAAAAAATCCTTGGTGCAGCGCAAATAAACCACATCCAATACAACTTTATTCCTGGCGAACCCGAGTTTTATACTGGTAAAAACACTATCGATATATTCCTTGGATATCCCATGATCACCGTTAGCCAAACACCTCTCGTTGGCTGGGGATCAATTGTAAAGCGTATTTTCGACCAGATTGTCAGCACATTCCTTATTATCGTACTTTCGCCAGTCTTTCTCATACTCATTGCTTTACAGCTTCTCTTGAACCCTGGTCCGATTTTTTACAAAAGCAATCGTCTGAGCCGCTTCTCTACTCCAGTTGGCGTTCTTAAATTCCGTAGTATGTCTGCAAAATATGGCGCACGTAGTGCACTTGAAGAGTTTGCCGAAATGGACCGGCCCGACCTTGTAAAAGAATATAAAAAGAATTTTAAAGTCGAAAACGATCCGCGCATTACAAAATTTGGACACTTCCTCCGCAAAACGTCGCTCGACGAACTGCCGCAACTTTTCAATGTCTGGATGGGTCAACTTAGCCTCGTAGGACCTCGACCAATTCCAAAACAAGAACTTAACCTCAAATTTACAAAAAAACATGGTGCGATTTTACTCAGCGTCAAAAGCGGCATCACAGGGCTTTGGCAAGTTTCCGGTCGCAGCGATCTCACGACAGAACAACGCATCAATCTCGAACTCTACTATGTGCAAAACTGGTCGTTCTTACTTGATATTAAAATCCTCCTCAAAACAGTCTGGGTTGTAATTACACGAAAAGGTGCCGAGTAATTTATGGTGCACAAACCACGTATCGCTATCGTCCACGACTGGCTCACCAATATGGGTGGCGCTGAACTTGTCGTGCTCGACCTACACAAGATCTTTCCCGATGCACCTGTATATACTTCGGTCTACGACAAAGAAAAAATGCCCGCATTTCACCCTATTGACGTGCGCACAACCAGCTTACAAACATCATTGCCGGCATCTCTGCGCTACAAGCACGCACTGTGGCCAACACTGCGTCCACACGCCTTTCGAGATCTTGACCTTTCTGAGTTCGATATTATTATCAGTTCCAGTAGCGCTGAGGCAAAAGCAGTACGAAAGACGCGGCCAAATCAAATTCACATCGCCTACATCCACACGCCCATACGCTATTACTGGAGCCACTATGAAGAGTTTAAAAATGAATTTAATTTTGGCCTTATTACACCGTTTATCCGCCCGTTTATCCCTCTTTTCGTAAGGAGTATGCGCAAAAAAGACCTTGAGTCTATCTCCGGGATAGATGTCTTTATCGCAAATTCCACCATTACCCAGCAAAGAATCAAAAAATACTATCATCGACCAAGTACCGTTATCTACCCACCCGTTGATATCACGCGCTTTACGCCACCGCCACGAACAAAGCGAGCTGGATATATCTTATGGGGTCGGCATGTTCCTTATAAGCGATTCGACCTCGCCATTCAGGCCGCCAACCAACTCGGCGTTCCACTCACTATTGTTGGCAGTGGCCCAGACACTGAGCGGCTTAAAAAGCTCGCTGGCCCCACCGTCCGCTTCACTGGACGTATTAGCGATAAAGCTCTTGTCCACGAGGCGCAGCACGCAAAGGCATTTCTTTTCCCTAACGAAGAAGATTTTGGTATTGCCGCCGTCGAGGCGCTTGCAGCAGGCACACCAGTTATTGCTTACGCAAAGGGCGGTGCACTCGATATCGTTCAAGATGGTGAAACTGGGGTGCTATTTAAAGAACAGTCTGTTGGTTCGCTCATTGCAGCAATAAAACGATTTGAGACACTTTCCTTTTTACCAGCAACGCTCCATCGGAAGTCAAAACGATTTGCCGCAAGTCTGTTCGATAGCAAAATGCGCACTATTGTGAGTAAAGCACTGTCCGCAAAGAAGTATCCACACACTACACTACGCTAGTTCTTTTTTCCTTACTCACCATAACCAATAAACAGACGAGTGTTATAGCACTAATACCTATACCCACAACGGTTGCTACACTTGGACC
>JBATSI010000048.1:0-1661 GCA_049293215.1 Saccharimonas sp. (SeqCode)
TTGGCAAAACGAATAAACTGATTCAACAAAAACGTTTTTCCCGTTCCTGCAGGACCAGTCAATAGTGCGCTTTCCCCCGAAAGCAATATCTCAAGTGCTAGCTTCTGATTCATCTATTCCTATTATATCTCAGAAAAGCCTTTACGTGCCATTACTCCGGAAGTGTTAGCGCACATTGTGTTACGACACCACCTTCAGTTATGCCTATACTTCCACTTATAAAACAATCTCTACCAGCGCCCTGCAGATAGTAGACGATTTTTTTTCTTGTTATTAGGATCATATATAGCACCTGCGCGCATGTTATTTCCTATTCCAATAGAGAAGCGCTGCGTTGCCAAAGTGGGCTTTGCCGAGATAAACTCGGCCAGCTGCGCGTCCACTGCAGATCGCACTGAAAGGGTTCCGCTTTCACCCTGCCAGCAAATATTGTCTGGGTAGTTTTCGCCAAGGCACGCCCTGTCTGGTGCTGATGGCAACGGATACTGCGAATGAACCGCATAATAACTCAAAAACGCTTTGTAGTACGTATTCACGCCTTGGATCACTTGGTCATTTCGCGCACGTTCCTGAATCCCGTTATACGCCACGATACTTATTGCGGCGAGAATAGCTATTACCACGATGACAATGAGAAGCTCAACAATCGTAAAACCAGATATTTTCTTGGATTTATATGGTGAGTGTGGATAAGATGTGAACACGTTCATGCTTACATTTAATCACATGCCCACTGGGGTGTCAAGGATTTTTACTTATCCCAAGCAAAACCGTGGCCGAAGTGGCCATATCGAGCGGTTTGCTCAAATTGTGGTTTACTAAGATTAAGCGCCGTAATAATCCCTCTTGGACTCAAATCATACCCCTCAACAACTTGCTCAACACCGTCTATGACAACTGTCGCTTCAAGCGGTTGATTGTGCCCAATAGCATACGCAATATAGCAATATACCTCTTTTGCATTGTGTGTTCGAAGATAATCCACTGCAATACGCCGAGCCATATACGCTCCACTTCGATCTACTTTGGTTGCATCTTTGCCGCTAAATGCCCCACCGCCAATTGGAATCCGTGGACCATAATTATCAACCACCAGCTTGCGTCCCGTCAGCCCTGCATCGGCGTCAAAACCACCCTGCCGCCAATCACCAGCTGGATTAATGAAGAGTGTCACGTCTTCTCGCACTATCGCCAGTGGTTCATTTGCAAGCCACTCCTTAACAGCTTGCCGTAACTCATCTTGCGTGGCATGCTGAAAACTTGCAACGACCGACTCCACAGCTCCGCCTCGAAGTGTTACTTGCGTTTTTCCGTCATACGGCCACTGCTCATATAGCGCGGTATTGAGACGACGCGCAAGCACTGTCTCGAGCGGCAACAACTCTGGCGTCTCGCTACAGGCATAGCCCACCATAATACCCTGATCGCCCGCTCCACCGACATCAACACCCTGAGCAATCTCTCGACTTTGTTGATCGATATGCTCGATAACTTCAACATCACCAGCAATACGACGCACAATAGAAGCAGCATCAACATCCGTCGTCTTAGACGACACTTCACCTGTTAAAAACACCGCACCATGGCCACCGCACGTTTCAATAGCAACGCGACTTGTTGGATCTTGCGCAAGATACGCATCCAAAATAGCATCTGATATC